>JASHQP010000568.1 GCA_030039095.1 Streptosporangiaceae bacterium | reverse complement strand
CGTGCGCTGCGGGCTCCCGGCAGCCGCCGGGCCGCATCATTGCCGCCGCGGTGCGAACCGCGGGCCGGGCGCTGCAACAAGCGCTGATACAGGCCGAAGCCGATGCAGCGGCCGGAGGATGCGCGCACACCGCCGCATCGGACGCCTACCGGCCGCCGCCTCGGCTGCGCGAGTACGTGATCGCCCGCGACCTCACCTGCCGCAATCCGGTCTGCGGCCAGACTGCCTGGCGCGCCGACCTGGACCACACGATCCCCTGGGAGGACGGCGGGCCCACCTGCGGCTGCAACCTGGGCGGCGTGTGCCGGCGGGACCACGATCTCAAGCAGCATCCGCGCTGGAAACTAGCCCAGATCAGACCGGGCTGGTTCGAGTGGACCGCGCCGGGCGGCAGGACCTACACCAGCGAGCCAGCCAGGTACATCGCATGACGCGCCGGAGGTTCTGCGCCCGTCTTGGAGCGGCCGGGAGGCTCTGCCCGCCGTGAACCGGCCCGAGTCAGGCGCCCCTGCGGAGCCGGTCGAGGGCCTCGGCCAGAATGGCCGCGCCGTCGGTGTCGTTACGGCGCTCCTTCACGTAGGCCAGGTGCGTCTTGTACGGCTCCGCGTGCGGCGGCGCCGGCGGGTTCTCCTGGTCCTGTCCAGCCGGGAATCCACACCGCGGGCAGTCCCACGTTTCCGGGACCGCAGCGTCGCTGGCGAAACTGGGCACGGTCTCGTGCTGGTTGCAGCACCAGAACGACACCCGTACCCGCGGCGCGGCCTCGCCGCGCTCTGCCTCGCCCATGGGCCCTGCGCCCACCCGGCTGCCGCGGATGGCGTTGCCACTACTCACTGCTCACCTCTTGCTCCATGACCGGCTGAATCCTGGCGTGCGTGATGAGATTGTCGGCCTGACCGCCACCGCTATCAGCGGTTGATCAGCAAGTTAAGGCCGACGATGCAGAGGAACCACAGGATCCCGGTAAAGACCGTGATCCTGTCCAGGTTCCGCTCGACAACCGACGACGACCCCAGAGATGACGTGACTCCCCCGCCGAAGAGGTCGGACAGGCCGCCGCCCTTGCCCTTGTGGAGCAGCACGAGCACCACCATGAGCAGGCTCGTGATGATCAGGACGATAGAGATTGCAATGGTCACTGCTGGTTCTGGTCCCCTCTGGGCGTTTCGCTCAGGTAGTGGCGCTCAGCTCACGATACCTGCAGATCCTGACGAAATCCCCGGCATCGAGGCTGGCACCACCCACCAGGCCGCCATCGATGTCCGGCTGCGCCATGATCGCGGCCATGTTGTCCGGCTTCACCGACCCGCCATACAGAATACGCGCACCAGCCGCCACTCCGTCCCCGTGAACGGCCGAAACGCGGGCGCGAATGGCGCTGCAGACCTCCTGCGCGTCCTCCGGGGTCGCCACCTCGCCGGTGCCAATGGCCCATACCGGCTCGTATGCCACGACCATGCCGGCAATCTGCTCGTCCCCGAGGCCCGCCAGGCCGCCGTCCAGCTGGGCAAGCGTGTACGCGATGTGGTCGCCGGCCTGGCGCACCTCGAGCGGCTCGCCGATGCACAGCACCGGGGTGATCGCGGACCTCAGCGCTGCCTTCACCTTGGCGTTCACCAGCGCGTTGTCCTCGCCGTGGTACTTTCGCCGCTCCGAGTGGCCGGCCAGGACGTACTGGCAGCCCAGCTTCGCCAGCATCGACCCGGACACGTCGCCGGTGTACGCGCCGTCGTCGTGGGGCGAGATGTCCTGGGCGCCGTAGCCCAGCCGGAGCTTGTCGCCCTCGATGAGGGTCTGCACGCTGCGCAGTGCGGTGAACGGCGGCAGCACGGCCACGTCGACGGCGTCGAAGTCCTTGCCGGTCAGGCTGAATGCCAGTTTCTGGGTGAGCGCAATGGCCTGGAAATGGTTGTTGTGCATCTTCCAGTTGCCGGCGACCAGCGGTTTCCTGCCACTCCCCTGGCTCACGCCGGCGTCCCGTCGTCGAGCGCCGCCAGCCCAGGCAGCCGCCTGCCCTCGAGGTACTCGAGGCTGGCGCCGCCGCCTGTCGAGATGTGGGTGAACGAGTCCTCGGGGATCCCGAGGATCCGGACGGCGGCCGCCGAGTCACCCCCGCCAACGACGGTCAGCCCGTCTACCCCGCCGATCGCCTCGGCCACCGCGCGGGTACCCCGGGAGAATGCGGGGAACTCGAACACTCCGACCGGCCCGTTCCAGAACACGGTCTTTGCGTCGGCGAGCTTCTCGGCGAAGAGCGCCCTGGTCGCCGGCCCCATGTCCAGGCTCTCCCGGTCCGCGGGGAACTCGGTCACCGCCACCGTCTCATGCTCCGCGTCCGCACCGTAGTGCGTCGCCGCGACCAGGTCCACCGGGAGCACGACCTCGACCCCGCGCCGGTCGGCCTCGGCCAGAACCTCGGCCACCCGCGGGACTTGCTCCTCCTCGAGCAGCGACTTGCCCACCTCGTGCCCCTGCGCCTCGAGGAACGTGTAGGACATGCCGCCGCCGATGATCAGCCGGTCGGCGCTGCCGAGCAGGTTGTCGATCACGGCCAGCTTGTCCGAGGGCTTCGCGCCGCCGAGCACGACGACGTAGGGGCGCTCGGGGTCTTCGGTGAGCCTGCGAAGCACCGCAACCTCCTCGAGCACCAGGTCCCCGGCGGCGTGCGGCAGCAGCGCGGGCACGTCGTACACGCTGGCGTGCTTGCGGTGCAGCGCGCCGAACCCGTCGGCCACGTACAGCCCATCGGGCCCGGCCAGCGCCGCCAGACGCCGCGCCAGCCCGGCGCGCTCGGCATCATCCTTGCTGGTCTCGGCCGGCTCGAAGCGGATGTTCTCCAGCATCCCGATCTCCCCGCCCCCCGCCCACCTCCCCGGCCCCGCTGCAGCTTCCCCCTTCATGGCCAGCCCGGCCGCGACCGCCGCCGCGGACTCACCGGCCACGTCGGACGCGAGCGGCACGTCGCGTCCGAGCAGCTCCGACAGCCGCTCGGCGACCGGCCGCAGCGAGGGTCCGCCCGCAGCCCGCTCCGCGTAGTCGGCGCCCGACGGACGGCCCAGGTGCGCAATGACCAAGACCCGTGCGCCGCGGCCCAGCAGCCTGGTGATCGTCGGCAGGCTGGCCCGGATCCGGCCGTCGTCGGTGATCCGGGTCCCGTCGAGCGGCGTGTTCAGGTCCGCGCGCAGCAGTACCGTCTTGCCCTCGACATCCAGGTCATCGATCCCCCGCACGGCGCCGCCTCAGCCGTGACTGGCCAGCCCGGCGCCCACGAGGGCGGCCAGGTCGGCGAGCCGGTTGGAGTACCCCCACTCGTTGTCATACCAGCCGATGACCTTGACCAGCTCGCCCATGGCCATCGTGAGCTGCGAGTCGAACGTGCACGACCACGGGGTCCCGACGATGTCGGAGGAGACGATCTGATCGGCCGTGTAGTACAGGTACCCCTTCAGCGGGCCGTCGGCGGCCGCCTGGTACGCCGCGTTGATCTCGTCGACGCCTCCCTCACGCTCCAGCTGCACGACCAGGTCGGTGACGGAGCCGTCAGGAACCGGCACCCGCATCGCGCGGCCGTCCAGCTTCCCCTTCAGCTCCGGCAGCACGAGCGCGGTGGCCTTGGCCGCGCCGGTCGTGGTCGGGATGATGTTCTGCGCGGCCGCCCGGGCCCGGCGCAGATCCTTGTGCGGGAAGTCCAGGATGACCTGGTCATTGGTGTAGGCGTGGATCGTGGTCATGAACCCCTTGACGATTCCGAAGCTGTCGTGCAGCACCTTGGCCATGGGCGCGACGCAGTTCGTCGTGCACGACGCGTTCGAGATGATGTTGTGCGCCGCCGGGTCGTAGGCGGCGTCGTTCACGCCCATCACGATCGTGATGTCCTCGCCGGTGGCCGGCGCCGAGATGATCACCTTCTTGGCGCCGGCCGCGAGGTGCGCCCTCGCCGCGTCCGCCTTGGTGAACCGGCCGGTCGACTCGATCACGACGTCGACCCCGAGGTCGCCCCAGGGCAGAGCCGAGGGATCACGCTCCGCCAGCACCCGGATCTCGCTGTCGCCCGCCCTGATCACGTCGCCGGAGGCCGAGACGTTCACGTCGAGGGTGCCCAGCACGGTGTCGTATTTCAGCAGATGCGCCAGGGTCGCGTCGTCGGTCAGGTCGTTGGCCGCGACGATCTCGATATCCGCCGCGCTCGCCGCGCCGGCGTGCACCGCACGCCAGAAATTTCTCCCGATCCGGCCAAATCCGTTGATGCCCACCCGGACAGTCACCGCAGCGCTCTCCTTGTCGTTTTTGCTCGTCCAGTCGGCTGGACAGGCCGCGCCGCCCGCCCGACCGAACGATACACCGCCCGCACGACCGCATCGCCGAGGCAGGACTGATCAGGGCGCGAGCATCTCCGCGGTCAGGTGCGCCTCGGTGTCCGGGATGCCAAGCTCCATCGCACGCCGGTCGGCGAGCGCGAGCAGCCTGCGGATCCGCCCGGCGATCGCGTCCTTGGTCAGCGCGGGCTCGGCGAGCTGGCCGAGTTCCTCGAGGCTCGCCTGGCGGTGCTTGATCCGCAGTTCTCCCGCCACGATCAGGTGGTCGGGTGCGGTGGCTCCGAGGATCTCGAGCGCCCGCTCGACCCTCGCGCCGGCGGCGACCGCGGCCCTCGCGCTGCGCCGCAGGTTGGCGTCGTCGAAGTTGGCCAGCCGGTTCGCCGTCGCCCTGACCTCGCGCCGCATCCGGCGGTCCTCCCAGGCGAGCATGGAGTCGTGGGCGCCGAGCCTGGTCAGCAGCGCGCTGATCGCGTCGCCATCCCTGATCACGACCCGGTCCACGCCGCGGACCTCGCGGGCCTTGGCGTGGATCTTCAGCCGGCGCGCCGCGCCGACCATGGCCAGGGCGGCCTCCGGGCCGGGGCAGGTGACCTCCAGCGACATCGAGCGGCCGGGCTCGGTCAGGCTGCCGTGCGCCAGGAACGCCCCCCGCCATGCAGACTCGCAGTCGCAGGTAGTCCCGGACACCACCTGCCGCGGCAGTCCGCGCACTGGCCGGCCGTGACCGTCGACGAGCCCGGTCTGGCGGGCCAGGCTCTCGCCGTCCTTGGTGACGCGCACCACGTAGCGGTTGCCCTTCCGCAGGCCGCTCGGGGCCAGCACGATCAGCTCCGAGGAGTGGCCGAACACCTCGGCCACGTCCTTGCGGAGCCGCCGCGCCGCCGCGCCGGTGTCGAGTTCCGCCTCGACCACGATCCGGCCCGCGGCCAGGTGCAGCCCGCCAGCGAACCGCAGCAGCGTCGACACCTCTGCCTTGCGGCAGCAGGGCTTCAGCACTGTGATCCGACTGAGCTCGTCCTTTACCAGGCCAGTCATGGCCATCGGCGTCACTCCCCCTCGAAAATCTGCGCGAACGCGCCTGCCAGCAGCCGCGGATCGTGGCGCGGCGACCCGTCCCCCATGGCCAGGTCCGCCAGGACCAGCCGGCCGCCGAGAAGGCCTGCCGCCTTCTCCAGCTCGGCCCAGGATCCGCTGGCCGCGCCGCGGTCAGCGAGCACCACGTCTACGGTCAGCTCCGGAGCATGGTCGGCCAGCACCTCCAGGTGTGCGTGCGGCGAGAACCCGTCGGTCTCGCCCGGCTGCGGCGCCAGGTTCAGCGCGACCAGCCTGCGCGCCCGCGTGGTCACCAGAGCCCCGGCGAGTCCCGGCACCAGCAGGTGCGGCAGCACGCTGGTGAACCAGGAACCGGGCCCGAGGACCACCCAGTCCGCCGCCCCGATCGCGGCCACTGCCTCGGGGCACGCGGGCGGGTCGGCGGGAATCAACGACATCGACCGTACCCGCCCGGTCGTGCTCGCGCAGGCCACCTGCCCGCGAACGGTGGTCATCTCGTACGGATGGTCCGGGTCTGCACCCTCCACCTCGGCTGCGAGATCCAGCGGGACGGAGGCCATCGGTAGCACCCGCCCGTGCGCGCCGAGCAGCCGCCCGACCCAGTCCAGGCCCTGCACGGTGTCGCCGAGGAGCTCCCAGAGCGCGACGATCAGGACGTTGCCCACCGCGTGGCCACCGAGCTCGGCCTCGCCGGCGAACCGGTGCTGCACGACCCGGCTCCACGTGGTGCCCCACGCATCGTCACCGCACAGCGCCGCCAGGGCCATCCGCAGGTCGCCGGGTGGCAGCACCCCGTATTCCCGGCGCAGCCTGCCGCTGGACCCACCGTCGTCGGCCACGGTCACGACCGCGGTGAGCTGGCGGGTGACGCGGCGCAACGCGGACAGCGACGCGTACAGGCCGTGGCCGCCGCCGAACGCCACCACCTTGGGGCTCACCGGTCGCCCAGGGCGATCCGTCATTCCATCCCTCACTCGCGCCCGAGGTCTCTGTGCACCACGCGCACGGTCGCCCCCGAGCCCATCAGGCGGGCGGCGATCTGCTCGGCCATCACGACGCTGCGGTGTTTCCCCCCGGTGCAGCCCACCGCCAGCATCACGAAATGCTTTCCCTCGCGCTGGTAGCCATCCAGGGTCACCCGCACCGCGGGGACGTAGGAATCGAGGAACTCGGTGGCGCCGGACTGGCCGAGGACGTACTCCCTGACCTCGTCGTCCTGTCCGGTCAGCGGGGCGAGATCGGGGACCCAGTGCGGGTTCGGCAGGAACCGGCAGTCCGCCACCATGTCGGCGTCGACCGGCAGCCCGTACTTGAAGCCGAACGACACGATGTTCACGCGCAGCGCGGTCTCCGCGTCGCCGCCGAAGGTGTCCCGCATCCTGGCGCGCAGCTCGTGCACGTTGAGCCGGGAACTGTCGAGCACCAGGTCGGCCTCGCCGCGGACGCCCTGCAGCAGCTCGCGCTCGGCCGCGATACCGTCCACGACCCGGCCGCCCACCTGCAGCGGATGCGGGCGGCGCACGCTCTCGAACCTGCGCACCAGGGTCTCGTCGCTGGCCTCGAGGAACACGACATAGGGCCGGGCGCCCCTGGCCTCGAGGTCGCCGACGACAGATTTCAGGTCGCTGCTGAACGCGCGGCTGCGCACGTCGACGACGGCGGCGATCCTGGGCACCGCGCCCGGGGCGCGGCGCGCAAGATCCAGCATCGTCGGAAGCAGGTCCGGCGGCAGGTTGTCGGCCACGAACCAGTCGAGGTCTTCGAGGGACTTCGCCGCCGTGCTCCGGCCCGCTCCGGACATGCCGGTGATGATGACGATCTCGGGCGCCTTGATCTCCGCGTCTGCCGGGTCGTCCGGCCTCACGGTGTACCTCCCCCGCTTGCAACTGGGTGCAGGGCCGCCGCGATCGTCTCGGCGATGCGCGGCCCGATGCCAGGCAGGCCGGCTATCTCGTCCACGCTAGCTCCCGCGATCCGGCGGACGGAGCCGAAATGCCGCAGCAGCGTGGCCTTCCTGGCCGGGCCGAGCCCGGGAACCGCGTCGAGCTCGCTGGTTGTGAGCGCCGCGGACCGCTTCTTCCTGTGATATGTGATCGCGAACCGGTGCGCCTCGTCGCGGACTCGCTGCAGCAGGTACAGGCCCTCGCTGCTCCTCGGCATGATCACCGGGCTGTCCTCGCCGGGCAGCCAGACCTCCTCCAGGCGCTTGGCCAGGCCGCAGACCGAGACGTCGTCGATGCCCAGCTCGTCGAGTGCCCGGGCCGCCGCCGCCACCTGGGCGGGGCCGCCGTCGATGACCACCAGGTTCGGCGGGTAGGCGAATTTCCGGCGCGGCGGCGTGACGACGCCGGGAGGCTCGTCGTTCTCTTCCCGGTCGCCGAGGACGTCCAGCTCGCCGGTTTCCTCGCGCTCCTCGAGATACCGCCGGAACCGGCGGGAGATGACCTCGTAGATCGAGGCGACGTCGTCGGTGCCGTCCAAGCCGCGGATGCTGAACCTGCGGTATTCCGACTTGCGGGCCAGGCCGTCCTCGAAGACGATCATGGACGCCACGACGTGCGTGCCCTGCAGGTTGGAGACGTCGTAGCACTCGATCCGCAGCGGCGCCTCGTCGAGGCCGAGCGCGTCGGTGATCTCGTGCAGCGCGCGGCTGCGGGTGGTCAGGTCGCTGGCGCGCTTTGTCTTGTGCAGCGCCAGCGCCTCGGCGGCGTTCCTGGCGACGGTGTCGAGCAGCGCCTTCTTGTCCCCCCGCTGCGGGACCCGCAGGCTGACCCGGCCGCCGCGGCGCCCGCTGAGCCACTCCTCGAGCGCCTCGGCATCGGGCGGCAGCACCGGCACCAGCACCTCCCGCGGCACCGGCGCGTCCGGCCGGTCCCTGTCACCGATCGCCCGCCGCTGGCCCCCGCGCTCGGCGCGCTCGGGGCGGGACGCCGCGCTCTGAGAGACTGGGTCCTCGCCGTAGACCTGGCCGAGAAACTGCTCGACGAGCTGGCCCGGGGTGATCTCCTCGACCTTGTCGACCACCCAGCCCCGCTGCCCGCGCACCCGCCCGCCGCGAACGTAGAACACCTGCACGGCGGCCTCGAGCTGGTCTTCGGCCAGCGCGATCACGTCGCAGTCGGTACCGCCTCCGAGCACCACCGCCTGCTTCTCCAGCGCGCGGTTCAGCGCCTGGATGTCGTCGCGCAGCCGCGCTGCGCGCTCGTACTCCTCGGCGTTGGAGGCGCGGCGCATCTCGGTCTCGAGCCTCCGGATGAACTTCCCGGTCTGGCCGGCCATGAAGTCGCAGAACTCCTCGGCCAGATGCCGATGGGACAAGGCGTCGATCCGGCCGACGCACGGGGCCGAGCACTTGCCGATGTAGCCGAGCAGGCAGGGCCTGCCGATCTGGCCGGCCCGCTTGAACACGCCGGCCGAGCAGGTCCGCACCGGGAACACCCGCAGCAGCGTGTCCACGGTCTCCCGGATCGCCCAGGCGTGCGAGTACGGGCCGAAGTACCGCACCCCGCGGCGCCGCGCGCCGCGCATCACCATGACCCGCGGGTACTCCTCGTCCATGGTGACGGCCAGGTACGGGTAGCTCTTGTCGTCGCGGTACCTGACGTTGAAGCGCGGGTCGAACTCCTTGATCCAGGAGTACTCCAGCTGGAGCGCTTCGACCTCGGTGCCGACCACGGTCCAGTCCACCGCGGCGGCCGACCGCACCATGGTCTGGGTGCGCGGGTGCATTCCGGCGAAGTCGGCGAAGTAGGAGTTGAGCCGGGACCGCAGGTTCTTGGCCTTGCCCACGTAGATGACGCGGCCGCGCTCGTCCCGGAACCGGTATACGCCCGGGGACTCGGGGATCGAGCCGGGGGCCGGCCGGTAGCCGTGCGGATCTGCCACGCAGCAACTCTATGTGCGCTCCCGGGGTCGAGCGGCGAGCCAGCGCGGCGGGTCGGCAGCCATGTGCCGAATTTGCCGGATACGCTGATCCGCGCGGTCGGCGCTGGCCCAGGGTATGCCAGGCTGTGCCGGTGCCGATACTCGCCGCCGCGTGTGTGCTCGCCGCTGTCACCTGGGTGTACCTGGTGGCCGGCCACGGCGGTTACTGGCGCACCGGCCAGCGGCTGCCGCCCGCGGCCGCCGGCCCCGCGGCGTGGCCGAGCGTGGCAGCGGTCGTGCCCGCCAGGAACGAGGCGGCGATCCTGCCCGACACCCTGCCGACCCTGCTCTCTCAGGATTACCCCGGGAGCTTCTGCGTTGTGCTCGTCGATGACGACAGTTCCGACGGGACCTCGGAGATCGCGCGGTCGCTCTCTCGGGAGAGCCTGCCTGAACGGCTACGCCTCGTGGCGGGTCGGCCGACCCCGGCCGGCTGGGCGGGCAAGGTGTGGGCGATGGCGCAGGGGGTGCGCGCCGCTGGCGACGCGCGGTATGTCCTGTTCACCGACGCCGACATCGGCTACGCGCCGGGCACGCTCGGCGCGCTGGTCCGGGCGGCGGAGGGCGACGACCGCGGGCTCGTCTCGCAGATGGCGCTGCTGCGGGCGGCGACGCCCTGGGAGCGGCTGCTGGTCCCGGCGTTCGTCTACTTTTTCGCGCAGCTCTACCCGTTCCGGCGGGTAAACAAGCCAGGCGCGCGCACCGCGGCTGCCGCCGGCGGGTGCATGCTGGTGCGGCGCGACGCGCTGGAGGCCGCGGGTGGGCTGGAACGGATCCGCGGCGCCCGCATCGACGACGTGGCGCTCGGCCGGCTGCTGAAGAGCCCGCCCAACCCGGTGCGCTGCTGGCTGGGGCTCACCACGAGCGTGGTCAGCCGCAGGCCGTACCCGAGCCTGGCCGGTCTGTGGGACATGATCGCCCGCAGCGCCTACACGCAGCTGCGCTACTCGCCGTTCGCGCTGGCCGGCACGCTGCTCGGCCTGCTCTGGCTGTACGCGCTGCCGCCGGCCGCGGCGATCGGCGGCCTGGCCTGGGTGGCCGCCGGAGGGGGCACGGCCATCTGGGTCGCCGTACCGGGCCTGGCCGGCTGGGCGATCATGGCGGTCAGCTACGTCCCGATCCTGCGGCTGTACCGGCTCTCGGTGTGGCGTGCGCCGTGCCTGCCGCTGATCGCGATGCTGTACGCGGCGATGACCGCCGACTCGGCCCGCCGCTACCATCTGGGCCGCGGCGGGCAGTGGAAGGGCCGCACGATACCGGCGGGCCAGCGCGACTAGCGCGCCTGCTCCCTGCTGCCCTCGGCCGGGGCGAACAGCACGACCGCCGCCAGGTCCTCGGTGACGTCGGTGAACCGGTGCTCCTCGCCGGCGGCCACGTAGATCACCGATCCGGGGCCGACTGCCGCCCGGCCCACCGCCCCTCCCCCTTCATGGCCGGCCTGGAGCACCGCCCGGCCGCTGATCACCACGTAGATCTCGTCTTCGGTGTGCGGCACCTGGTCGTCCACGCCACCGCGCGGGACCGAGTACGTGCCGACGCTGAGATCGCTCACGCGCAGGTGCTCGATCCAGTGGTTGCGGTCCTGCCCGGCCGGGGGCGTGAACCGCCCGGCGTCGTTGATCACCCTCATGACGTCCTCCCGGTCGGCCACGATACTCACCCGCATAAACAGGCAGATATCTGGAAAGTGAGGAAAGTAGGGACAGGAGGGGGATCGAGCGACCACAGGAGGTCAGGATGAGACGCAGGCTCCAGCTCGGGATCGCCGGCATTGCCTCCGTGGCATTAATGGCCTCGGCCTGCAGTTCGTCATCTGGCACGTCAGGGGCTGGCGGCAAGCCCGCCAGCGGAGGGACGGCCACGTTCGCCGAGCAGCCGGGGGTCACCCCGAACTACATCTTCCCGATGCTCACCGGCGCGTACTACAGCGTGGCCAACATCGAGGAGTTCCAGCGGCTGTCGTTCCGGTCCCTGTACTGGATCGGCAACGGCAAGGGACAGCCCGTCGTCGACCCGGCGATGAGCCTCGCCGCGCTGCCGGTCTACAGCCACAACGACTCCGTGGTCACCATCCACCTCGGCAACTACACCTGGTCTGACGGGCAGCCGGTGACAGCCCGCGACGTCGCGTTCTGGATCAACCTGCTGCGGGCCAACAAGGCCGACTTCGCCGCCTACATCCCCGGCGAGTTCCCGGACAACCTGAAGAGCTACACGATCGTTAACCCGAAGACGATAGTGCTGACGCTGACCGGGTCGTACAACCCGACGTGGTTCACCTACGACCAGCTGTCACAGATCACCCCGCTGCCCACTCAGACGATGGACAAGACCTCGGCCTCCGGCAAGGTGGGCAGTTACGACACGACGACCGCCGGGGCCAGGGCCGTGTTCGCGTTCCTGACCGCGCAGTCCAAGGACCTCGCCAGCTACGGCACCAATCCGCTGTGGCAGGTCGTCGACGGGCCGTGGAAGCTGGTCAGCTACCAGACCACCGGCTACGCCAAGTTCGCGGCCAACAAGGCCTACGCCGGCCCGGACAAGCCCAGACTCAGCTACTTCGTCGAGCTGCCGTTCACCAGCGACACCTCCGAGCTCAACGTGCTGCGCTCGGGCACCTCGATCGACTACGGCTACCTGCCGACGGAGGATGCGTCGCAGTCGTCGGCGCTCGCCTCGGACGGCTACACCAGCACACAATGGCAGGGCTGGGGCACGAGCTTCTTCCTGATGAACTTCCAGAACCCGAAGACCGGGCCGCTCATTGCGCAGCCCTACATCCGGCAGGCCATGCAGTCACTGATCGACGAGCCCGCGTACGTCCACGGCCCGCTGGAGGGTTACGGCCATACCGACTACGGGCCGGTCCCGGTGATCCCGTCCAACCCCTACATCGACGCTTACGAGGCCAAGGGGCCGTGGCCGTACTCGCCAGGGACCGCCGTCAAGCTGCTGTCCAGCCACGGCTGGGCCGTCAAGCGCGGCGGCCTGACCACGTGCACGTCACCGGGCTCCGGTGCCGGGCACTGCGGGGCGGGCATCGCCGCGGGCACCTCCCTCAGCTTCTCGCTGCAGTATGCCACCGGCATCGTCTGGGTCAGCGAGGAGATGCAGGCGCTGAAGTCCGCCTTCGCCCAGGCCGGCATCCAGATCAGCCTGACGGAGTCCCCCTTCGACTCGCTGATCAGCCTGCTCGCCCCGTGTACCAAGACGCAGGCGTCCTGCTCCTGGCAGATGCTCGACTACGGCGGCGGCTGGACCTACGGGGTGGACCCGTACCCGACCGGCGACCAGCTGTTCGCCACCGGCTCGGGCTCGAACTCCAGCAACTACTCCGACGCGCAGGCGGACAAGATAATCGCCGCCACCGTGCACGGTCCCGGCACGCTGACCACGTACGAGAACTACCTCGCTCAGCAGGTCCCGGTGCTGTGGATGCCGCAGCCCGTCTACCAGATATCCGAGATCAGCAAGAACCTGCACGGCACCCTGCCGCAGAGCCCGATCGAGTCGCTCACCCCCGAGAACTGGTACCTGACGAAGTGAAGGAACCCCTCGTGCCTGGACGCGATCGGCCGGGCGATGCCGCTCAGCTCTCGAACGCCGATGGCGGCGGGCAGGCGCAGGCCAGGTTGCGGTCGCCGTAGGCCTGGTCGATCCGGCGGACCGGCGGCCAGTACTTGGACCGCCGGTCTCCGGGCACCGGGTAGGCGGCCTGCTCCCGCTCGTAGGGGTGTGCCCAGTCGCTGGCGAGCAGCATCGCGGCCGTGTGCGGCGCGTTCTTGAGCGGGTTGTCCTTGGCGTCGAGCTCGCCGGAGGCCACCTGCGCGGTCTCCTGCCTGATCGCGATCATCGCACCGCAGAACCTGTCGAGTTCGGCCAGGTCCTCGCTCTCGGTCGGCTCGACCATGAGCGTGCCGGCCACCGGGAACGACATCGTCGGCGCGTGGAAGCCGTAGTCGATCAGCCGCTTGGCCACGTCCTCCGCGGTGATGCCCGTCTGGCTGGTGATCGGCCGCAGGTCCAGGATGCATTCGTGCGCCACCAGGCCGTCCCGGCCGGTGTACAGCACCGGGAAGTGCGGATCCAGGCGCCGGGCGACGTAGTTCGCCGACAGGATCGCGACGCCGGTGGCGCGGCGCAGCCCCTCGGCGCCCATCATCCGGATGTACGCCCAGGAGATCGGCAGGATCCCCGCGGAGCCGTACGGGGCCGCGGCGACCGGCCCGGCGGGACCGATCGAGCCGCCGGGCCGGAACGGGGTTGGCAGAAATTCAGCGAGGTGCGATCGGACGGCGACGGGCCCGACCCCGGGGCCGCCGCCGCCGTGCGGGATGCAGAACGTCTTGTGCAGGTTGAGGTGCGACACGTCGGCGCCGAACGTGCCCGGCCTGGCGAGCCCGACCAGGGCGTTCAGGTTCGCCCCGTCCACGTACACCTGCCCGCCGGCCTCGTGCACCTCGGCGCACACCTGGCCGACGGTCTCCTCGAACACGCCGTTGGTCGACGGGTAGGTCAGCATGATCGCGGCGACGCTCCCGGCGTGCGCGCCCAGCTTCGCTCGCAGGTCGCCGACGTCGATCGCCCCGTCGTGGCCGCACTTGACGACGGCCACCCGCAGGCCGGCCAGGACCGCGCTGGCGGCGTTCGTACCGTGCGCCGACTCGGGGATCAGGCACACGTCGCGGCCCGGCTCGCCGCGGGACGCGTGGTAGTGGCGGATGGCGAGCAGCCCCGCCAGTTCCCCCTGTGAACCGGCGTTGGGCTGCAGCGACACCGCGTCGTACCCGGTGATCTCGGCCAGCGCGTCCTGCAGCCCGCCGATCAGCTCCAGGTACCCGGCCGCCTGCTCGGCGGGGGCGAACGGGTGCAGCCCGGCGAACTCCGGCCAGGTGATCGCCTCCATCTCGGCCGCCGCGTTCAGCTTCATCGTGCACGAGCCGAGCGGGATCATCGACCGGTCGAGCGCGATGTCGAAGTCGGACAGCCGCCGCAGGTAGCGCAGCATCGCGGTCTCGCTGCGGTGGCTGTGGAAGACCGGGTGGGTGAGGAATTCGCTGTCCCGGCGCAGCGCGTCCGGCAGCGCGTCGGGAGCGTCAGCGGCCAGTTCCACGTCCCGCCCTGCCAGCGAGCCGGCGACCGCGCGCAGCTGGTGCTCGGTCGTGGTCTCGTCGCAGGCGATCTGCACGGCGTCCGGCCCGTCCAGGTACAGGTTGTAGCCGGCCGCGCGGGCGCGCCCCACCGCACCGGCGGCCGCCGCGGGAAGCAGCACCCGGACCGTGTCGAAGAACTCGCCGGCCTCGACGTCGAGGCCGTGCTCGCGCAGCGTCTGCGCGAGCACGGCGGCCCTGCGGTGCACGCGCCTGGCGATCGCGGTCAGCCCGTCCGGGCCGTGGTAGGCGGCGTACATGGCGGCGATCGCCGCGAGCAGCACCTGCGCGGTGCAGATGTTGCTGGTCGCCTTCTCCCTGCGGATGTGCTGCTCGCGGGCCTGCAGCGCCAGCCGGTACGCCGGATGGCCGTCCGCGTCCACCGAGACGCCGACCAGGCGCCCCGGCAGCTGCCGCTTCAGCGCGTCGCGGACGCAGATGTAGCCGGCGTGCGGGCCGCCGAAGCCCATCGGCACGCCGAACCGCTGCGCGCTGCCGACGGCGATATCGGCGCCGAGCTCGCCCGGCGGCCGGAGCAGCGTCAGCGCCAGCAGGTCGGCGGCCACCGC
>JASHQP010000567.1 GCA_030039095.1 Streptosporangiaceae bacterium | reverse complement strand
GGCAAGGACCCGCCGCAGGTCCGCGGAGAGTGTGGCGCAACGCTCCCGGACCCCGGGGTCGGCCGGGTCGAGGGTGCCCTCAGCGATCCCGCGGAGCAGCGGCAGCGCCTCGATCTCCAGCATGCTGAGCCTGCGCCGCCGTTCCGCACGGACCGCTGCGACCGCTTCCCGCTCGGCAGCCGACCGGCTCGCCAGGGCCGCGCTGCGCGCGGCCAGGCCGGCGTGCGTCCGCATGGTCGGCCGCAGCGTGGCGAACACGACCAGGAATGCCACGAGGATGAACGCGGCCGCCGACAGCCGCTCCAGCCCCAGCGGTGTCACGCCGAAGAGGCGCACGACGAACACGGCGTGGGCCGTGAACACCCCAGCCGCTCCGCACACCCATACCCAGGCCGGCCGGCTCAGCACGACGAGGGCGAGCAGCCAGGCGGTCCCGAAGACCGACCAGTCCACGGACCCGGTGGCACCCTGAGTGCGCCGTTCCCAGCCGACCAGGGCGACGGCGCCGATCGCGATCGCGATCGCGGCCGCCGCCTGAGGCCCGGTCAGGCCGCCCGCGCGGGCGCGTGGCACCAGCCACACCGCGGCTGCGAGCAGGGCCAGCCACACCGCGATCGGGACCGCGGGCTGACGGTAGTCGCGGGCGTAGATGAGCACCGGGATCAGCAGCGTGAGCTGCCAGACGGCCGCCACCAGCCCGGCGACCCGGGGGATCTCCGATTCCCAGCCGTCCCAGGTGCTCCACGCGTCCCGTGCCGCTCCGTCGGGGGTCACCGGGATGCCCGCCAGGGATCAGGGAACGATACGCCCGCCGCCGACGCGGGCCAGTACAGGTTCACCGACGTGCCCTCGCCCGGCCGCGACCGGACGGACGCGCTGCCGCCCAGGTCGGCGACGCGCTCGGTGATCGACCGGCGCAGGCCCAGCCTGGCCGGATCGACCGCGGCCGGGTCGAACCCGGCGCCGGCGTCCCGGATCGTCACCCGCACGCCGCCGCCGGCGGCCGACGGCCCGGCCAGGCTCACGTCCACCCAAGCCTGGCCGGTGCCGGCGTGCGTGGCCACGTTCACCAGGGCCTCACGGACCGCGTACGCCATCGCGACGGCGACCTGCCCGGGCACCGGGCCGGCGGCCACGGCTGGTTCCCGGGCCTGGCCCGCGACCGCCACGTGCACCTCCAGGCCGCGAGCGCGCATCTCGATCGCGGCGGCCTCGATGCCGATGAGAAGGCCGCCGAACGGCCGGCCGGCCACCTTGGCCGGATCGCTGGCGTCGCTGAGCGCGTATTGCAGCAGCGCGACGTCGCGCCGGCACCGGCCCTCGAGCAGCCCGGCTCCGGCCCGGCCGGCCCGGCCTACGTGGCCTACCTGGCCGATCGCGGTCAGCGTGTTCAGCACCGTGTCGTGCAGCAGGCGCTCGTGCTCGCGGCGCTCGGTGGTCCGGGAGAGCGCGACCCGCTGCTCACGGGCCTCCCGGTCGGCTGCCGCCAAGGTGGCGTCGGCCGTCGTCGCGCCGCGCTCGAGCATCAGCCGGGCAGACTACGCAGCGGCGGCGATGGCCACCAGCACCGCCGCGGACACAGCCGCCGAGCTTCCGCCGGGCCGCACCGCGGGCGTCACGGCGGCGCCGGCCAGGTAGGCGGCCGCGGAGATCAGCGCCAGCGGCGCCGCCGACGCCGCCGGGGCAAGCCAAGCCGGCACGAACAGCTGGCCCACCAGCGCGATGTACAGCCAGTTGGCGGTGTCGCCGCGCACGGCGGGCGGCACGCACCACCCGGCGCCCAGTGCAAGGAGCACGCTGGCCGCCGAGTCGAGTCCGTCGCGCCACCGCGCCTGCCGCCACCGGCCACGCAGGTACGCCACGACGATGGCCGCCCAGGCCATCGCCGCTAACGGCCCGGCGAGCCGCCACGGATCGGCCGCGTAGAACGAATGCCAGATGAGTACCTGCAGTGCGATGTAGGCGATCGCCAGGCATCGGATGATGCAAGCGGTCGCGGACGCGGCGGCCCTGAGCGCCGTGATCGCGGGCCCGGCGTAAGCCGGCCGCTTACGCTGCGTCGTCACGCTTGCCCTCGAGCCCGTCATCAAGCGCAGCATGCCCGGTTGGCCACCATGGCGCAATCCCATCCGCAATAACGAGTCGCGGCATGGTTTGTGCCCGTGTTTTGGATCAAGTCCCGGCCCTACTAAGGGCGTTTGCGGATGGGTACAGTTACGACGTGAACCGTCTCGGCGAGCTTGAACGCGCGATCATGGACGTACTCTGGGAAAGCACGGATCCGCTGACGGTCCGGCAGGTCAGCGGTAACCTCACCGAACGCGACCTCGCGCACACCACGGTGATGACCGTCCTTGACCGGCTGGCCAAGAAGGGATTCGCTAGACGGGAGCGGGACGGCCGCGCCTGGCGTTATCGTGCCGCGGCAACAAGGGAAGCGTACGTGACAGAGCTCATGCTGAGCGCGCTCGAGCAGACCGGGGACCGGCAGGCTGCCCTGGCCCGGTTCGCGCGCAGCGTGTCGGACACCGAGGCAGCGGCGCTGCGCCGCGCCCTCGAGGCGCTTGGTCAGGGCACCACGGACAGAGTCCGCGGCGGCGGGGAGTGACCTCACGTGATCGCCGCGGCACTCATCCTTGCCCTCTTCGCGGCCGCATGCATCCCCGCCGGATCCGCGCTTGCCGCGGCGCGCTGGCCTCGCAGGTCCCCGGCGGCTGCGATCGTGCTGTGGCAGGCGCTCGGGCTGGGCTGGGGGCTGGCGGCCGTTGGTGCACTAGCGGGGTTCGGGGCGGCTGACGAACGCTCGGGCGTGGCGGGAGGCGCGTTCGCGCTGGCCTCCCGGGTGCTTGGCCGGCGCGCCTCGGCCGGAACCCGGAGCCTCCTGGCCGGGATCCTCGGCCTGAGGCTGCTCGCACTGGCGGCCGGCGTGGTGCTCCTGCTCGTGCTGTGCTGGATCCTGGTGGCTGCCTTCGCCGCCGTGGTGCGCGCCCGCAGGCGGCAGCGGATCCTGCTGAGCCTGCTCGCCCACGGCGACCCGAAGGTCCCCGGTGCGCTCGTGGTCGACCACCCGGCGGCGGCCGCGTACTGCGTGCCGGGGCTGCGGTCCAGTTCCAGGATCGTGATCAGCGCAGGCGCCCTTGACTTGCTCGACCAGGCCGAGCTCGCGGCTGTCATCGCACACGAGCGGGCCCACCTGCGGGAACGGCACGACCTCGTGCTGCTGCCGTTCATCGCGCTGCTGCGGGCGTTCCGGTGGTCCGCCGTGGCCCGTGAGGCCCACGCCGCTGTGGCGCTGCTCGTGGAGATGCAGGCCGACGACCGGGCGCTGCGGCACCGCTCGGCCCGGGAACTCGCCACGGCGCTGCTCAGGGTCGGCGCGGCCGGCGGTGTGCACGCGCCGAACGGCGCGCTGGCGGCCGCCGATGGCCAGGTGGCGGCCAGGGTTTCCCGGCTGCTGAAGCCGGCTCCGCGACTGCCAATGGCCGCGGTCACCCTGATCGGGGTCGTCGCCGTGGCAACGGTCGCCGTTCCGGCAGCGTTCCTGACGATCCCGTTCTGAGCCTTGAACGCGACGCCGCCCGCTCGGTCACGTGCCTCGAAGGCGGGTTCCGCGCCGCGGCGACCGCAGGTGCGGCTAGTCCGCGATCCGGATCCGCAGGCGGCGGAAGCCCTTGCCCTTGTTCTCGATCTTGACGACCTCGATCTTGCCGATCTGGCTGGTAGAGGCGACGTGCGTGCCCCCGTCTGCCTGCTGGTCCAGGCCGACGATGTCCACGATCCTCACGTCGGGCACGTCGTCGGGGATCAGGTTCTTCGCGGTGCGGATGATGTCGGGGATCGCCAGCGCCTCGTCACGGGGCAGCACCCGGACGTCGATCCGGCGCCCGGCCGCGATCTCGGCGTTGCAGGCCGCCTCCACGGCGTCCTTGAAGCCCTCGGGAACGACCGGGAGGTCAAAGTCCATCCTGGCGGTGAACGGCTCCATGTTCCCGCCGGTCACCAGCGAGCCGTAGTCGCGGAACACCACGCCGCAGAGCACGTGCAGTCCGGAGTGGGTCCGCATCAGCGCCGAGCGCCGCTCGTCCTCGATCGCGCCCGCGACAGCGGTTCCCGGTGGCGGGATCGGGTCGCCTTCGGCGGGGATCAGGTACTCCTCGTCGCCCTTGCGCACCCCTTCGATCCGGGTCTGCACTCCGCCCCAGAGCAGCACGCCGTGGTCGGGAGGCTGACCGCCGCCGCCGGGATAGAACGCCGAGCGGTCGAGCACGATACCGTCCGGCCCGGCGTCGAGGACCGTGGCGTCCCACTCGCGCAGCGTCTGGTCGTCGAGGTCGAGCCGGTGCGTTCGCCAGGCCGTCACCACGGGCCGTACGGGCCCATGTGGGATCCGGTCCCGCCGCTTCGGAAGTCCTTGACCTTGGGCCGGACGTCGGTGAGATAGATGGCCGCGGCCACGAACGCGACCACGGACAGGATGCCGACCACCGAGAAGCTGCCACTGGCCGCGGTGCCGATGCCGATCGCCGTGGCGACACCGGTGATGATCAGCCACAGTGGCTTGGTCTGCTTGCTGACCGCGACGAATGCCTGTCTGGGCCGACGTATCGCGTCCACGAACGCGAAGCCCTCGAACCCGAGCGCTGCTATGGCGAGCACCTCGAAGAACCAGTCGAGCACCGAGAGCGCCGCCGGATGACTGTAAATCACGATGTCACGCTACCTTGCCCGGCTCATCGGGAGGTACGGCCTCGCCAAGCAGCACGGTCCGGGTCTTTTCGGCCGTTTCCTTACGGAACGAGTCGTAGACCTCGAGCAGCATCTGCTTCTGCCGCTCGGTCAGATCGGGGTCGGTGAGCACCGCGTCGCGAACCCCGGGACCCGGCGGCCGGTCCTCGAGGAAGCCAGCCTGGACGTACAGCGCCTCGGCCGAGATCCGCAGGCCTCTGGCAATCTGCTGCAGGATGTCGGCGCTCGGACGGCGCAGGCCGCGCTCGATCTGGCTCAGATACGGGTTGGAGACGCCGGCCGCCTGGGCTAGCTGGCGCAGCGAGATCTTGGCCTGCTCCCGCTGCTCTCGGATGTAGGACCCGATCGCTGGGACGTTCACCGGACTCATGTCTTCAGTCTCGCTCCGGGTGCTTGCAATTGCAAACCGAACCAGCCGGCCGCGTTGTGTGGCGGGCGGTCACGCTGGCAGGCTGACCCTTACCTCTCCGACCACCCGCCCGCCGCCGTACACCGGCGGGCTGGCCAGTTCAGCGACGGCGGAAACGTCGGCCCCGAGTTCGGCCAGCAGCGCGAGCATCAGCGCGATGCGGACCCTCCGGGAGCCGTCGCCGTCGTCGATCTTGAACGCCGCGGCGCGCCCGTCGGCGAGCGCAAACGCCTGAACCCCCTCGGCCCCCGACTTCAGCAGCAGGCCGGGGATGGCCTCCACGAGCTCGCGGTCCGGGCGGCGGCTGCCCGAGGTCCATTGGGGGTTCGCGCGCATGGCGTCAGCGACCCGGCGCTCGTGGGAACCCGGCGCCGCCATGACCATGGCACCAAATGCCCGGGCCAGCGCAGTGAGCGAGAGCGCGAACAGCGGGGCACCGCAGCCGTCCACCCCGGGTGGCACCGTTATCTGCTCGCCGGCGAGCCGTTCGATGGTCCGCCTCACCTCGACCTGCAGCGGATGGCCGGGGTCGGTGTAGGTGGCCGTGTCCCAGCCAGCAGCCACGCACGTGGCAAGCATGGCCGAGTGCTTGCCCGAGCAGTTGAAGTACAGCCGGCGCTTCCCGCCGCCGGCCAGCAGCACCGCGTCCCTGGCCTCCTCGTCGCCGGGGAGGTCTGGCGGGCAGTGCAGGGCGTCCTCGGTCAGCCCGGCCCCGTCCAGGATCTTCTGCGCCCCGGCGACGTGGAAATCCTCGCCCGCGTGACTGGCCGCTGCCAGCGCCAGGAGCTCGCCGTCCAGGTCAAGGCCGGCGGTGAGCATGGCCGTGGCCTGCATGGGCTTGTTCGACGACCGCGGGAACACGGGTACGTCGATCGTCCCGGCCCGGTAGCGCACGGTGCCGTCGGCGGCGACGACCGCGATCGAGCCGCGGTGCCGTGATTCGGCGAAGCCGGACCTGATCACGTCGGCGATCACCGGATTCTCATGGGTCATGGGAGGCAGAATTCCTTCTCGTGCGAGCAGTGGTGCAGCGGGCCAGCGAGGCAAACGTCACGGTGAATGGGGCAACGGTAGGCAGCCTGCCAGGCCCTGGCCTGGTGGTTCTCGTCGGGGTCACCCATTCGGACACGGCGGCGACAGCGGCCGCGCTGGCCAGGAAGATCTACTATCTCCGGATCCTCCGTGACGAGAAGTCGTGCGCGGACACCGGGGCGCCCCTGCTGGTGATCAGCCAGTTCACCCTCTACGGCGACACCAGAAAGGGACGCCGGCCGACCTGGCAGGCGGCCGCTCCCGGCCCGGTCGCCGAGCCGCTGGTGACCGCGTTCGCCGACGCGCTGACCGAACTTGGCGCGAGCGTGCAGACCGGGGTGTTCGGCGCGGACATGCAAGTCATGCTCGTCAATGACGGGCCGGTCACGCTGATCCTGGCCGCAGAGCCGCCCCAAGGTGCTGGCGGGTGAACGCGAGCGACTCGGCAAGGTCCGCGCGGCGCTCCTCGGTGGTCTGCGCGCGACGGGTGTTCACCTCGAGCACCACCATGCCGGAGTAGCCGCGGGCGCCCAGGCTTTCCAGCAGCGCCGCGCACGGCTGGGTGCCGCGCCCGGGCACCAGGTGCTCGTCGGGCAGACCGGAGGCCGTGCCGTCGGCCATGTGCACATGTGCCAGCCTGCTGCCGAGCTCGTCGGCCATCGCCATCGCGTCAGACCCGGACACCGCGGTGTGCGACAGGTCGAGTGTGGCGTGCGGGCAGCCGATCTCGACCGGGTTCCAGTTCGGCGCGTACGCGGTCACCTCGGCGGACCGCACCCGGAGCGTGCTCGAGCGCAGCGGGTAGAGGTTCTCGACCGCGAACTTGACGTCGGTCTCGCCGTCCAGCTGGGCAAGGCCGGCCTCGAAGTCCCTGGCGTACTCGCGCTGCCAGCGGAACGGCGGGTGCACCACGACCACCTTCGCGCCGAGCTTCTCGGCCACTTCCCTGGCGCGGTTCAGCTTTCCCCATGGCTCACGTCCCCACACCCACTGGGTCACCATCAGGCAGGGAGCGTGCACGGCCAGCACCGGGACGCCGTGGTAGTCGGAGAGGCGGCGCAGGATGTCCAGGTCCTGGCTGATCGGGTCCATGGTGACCATGACCTCGACGCCGTCGTAGCCAAGGCGTGCCGCCGTCTCGAAAGCGTCCGGTGTCCGCTCGGGGTAGACCGAGGACGTGGACAGCGCCACCTGCACACCTGCAGGCGGGGTGACCTGGCCCAAGGCTTCTCCTCGACGGCTGGCGGGGGCAGCGGCAGGGTGCCGCGCGCGTGGCGTTCTGCCCTGCCAGCTTATGCCGGCCGGACACGCTGCCGGGCGCGGCGGCCGACTGTCGGTGTCTGCCGCTACGGTGCCATGCATGGGAAAGTCCGCGGCTGTGGCGGCGCTCTACCAGTGCTCGGAGTGCGGCTGGCAGACCACCAAGTGGGTTGGCCGGTGCGGCGAATGCCAGCAGTGGGGCACGGTCGTGGAGAGCAAGGTCCCGGCCCGGGACCGGCTGCTCGACCAGGCCAGGGGCCGTACCGCACGGAAGGGCAGGGTCGGGCCGCCGGCCACGACCGCCGTGCCGATCGGCGAGGTGGACGCGCGCTTGGCCCGGACCCGGCCCACCGGGCTCGGCGAGCTTGACCGGGTCCTCGGCGGCGGGCTCGTCCCCGGCGCCGTGGTGCTGCTGGCCGGCGAGCCCGGCGTGGGCAAGTCCACGCTGCTGCTCGAGGCTGGCGCCCTGGCCGCCGCGGCCGGCCGGGTGCTGTACGTGACCGGGGAGGAATCGGCGGCGCAGGTGCGGATGCGCGCCGACCGGATCGGCGCGGTCAGCGAGAACCTCTTCCTCGCCGCGGAGACCGACATGGGCGCGCTGCTCGAGCACGTGGAGGCGGTGAACCCAGGACTGCTCGTCGTCGACTCGGTGCAGACGATCTCGGTCGAGGGCGTCGACGGCGTACCCGGCGGCGTGACGCAGGTCCGCGAGGTCACCGGCGCGCTGACCGCGCTTGCCAAGCAGCGAACGCTGACCACCGTGCTTGTCGGGCACGTGACCAAGGACGGGTCGATCGCCGGGCCCCGCTCGCTGGAGCATCTGGTGGACGTTGTGCTGCACTTCGACGGCGACCGGCATGCGCAGCTGCGCATGGTCCGGGCGCTGAAGAACCGGTTCGGGCCGACCGACGAGATCGGCTGCTTCGAGCTCGGCGAGTGCGGCCTGGCCGAGTTGCCGGATCCGAGCGGGCTCTTCCTGTCCCGGCTGACCGAACCAGTCCCCGGAACCTGCGTGACCGTGACCCTCGAGGGCAGACGCCCGCTCGTGGCCGAGGTGCAGACCCTGATCTGTGAAGCGGTGTCGGACCCCGTGCAGCGGCGGACGTCGGGCCTGGACTCGTCCCGGGTGGCGATGCTCGTGGCGGTGCTCCAGGCCCGGGCCAACATGGGAATCGGCAAGAAGGACGTGTACTCGGCGACCGTCGGCGGGGTACGGCTGACCGAGCCGTCCGTGGATCTCGCCATCGCACTGTCGCTGGCCAGCGCACTGTCCAGGCTGAACCTGCCCGCCGGGCTGGTCGCGATCGGTGAGGTCGGGCTGGCCGGCGAGATCCGCCGGGTCACCGGCGTGCAGCGGCGGCTCACGGAGGCCGCGCGGATGGGATTCCGGCAGGCGATCGTGCCGCCCGGTTCACCGGGTCTGCCGCCGGGCGAGGACTCGGGGATGGTCGTCACGGAGGCCGGGCACATCAGACAGGCCATCGCCATCGCCCTGGGTACCCGGGCCGGCGACGGCTGAGCCGGGTACCCGGGCCCGACGGCTGAGCCGGGTATCCGGGCTGGCGACGGCTGAGCCGCTCACGGCCGCGACTGGCGGGTGCGCCGATACACTGGCGTCAATGACCGACCGTCCGGGGGACCGGGTGCCTGCCGTGAGCAAGGACCAAGACGAACGCCGTCGCGCCCTGGCCGCGGTCGCGCCCGGCACCGCCCTGCGGGACGGCCTCGACCGGATCCTGCGGGGCAGCACGGGCGCGCTCATCGTGCTGGGTTTCGACCAGGGCGTCGCCGACCTGTGCTCCGGCGGATTCGAGCTGAACGTCGAGTTCTCAGCCACCCGGCTGCGCGAGCTGGCCAAGATGGACGGAGGGATTGTGCTCGACGGCGCCGCGAGCACTATCGTCCGGGCGGCCGTCCAGCTGATCCCCGACCCGGGGATACCGACCGATGAGGCAGGCACCAGGCACCGGACGGCGGAGCGGGTCTCCCGGCAGACCGGGCACACGGTGATCTCGGTCAGCAAGTCGATGCGGATCATCGCGCTGTTCATCGACGGGGCACGGTTCGTTCTCGAGAGCCCGGCCGCGATCCTGTCGCACGCGAATCAGGCCCTGGCTACCCTCGAGCGGTACCGGCGCAGGCTGGACGAGGTCTCCGGCGGGCTCTCGGCGCTGGAGATCGAGGACCTGGCCACGGTCCGCGACGTCACCGCGGTGGCGCAGCGGCTCGAGATGGTACGCAGGATCGCGGGCGAGATCGAGGGCTACATGGTCGAGCTGGGCACCGATGGCAGGCTGCTCGCGCTGCACCTCGACGAGCTCGTGGCCGGGACCAGCCAGGAGCGGGTGCTGCTGGCGCAGGACTACGTGCCCGCGCAGCCACAGGAGCGGACGGGGAGTGCCGCCGCCGTGCTGGCCCGGCTGGAGAGACTGACCCTCGACGAACTGCTCGACGTGGCCTCGGTCGCCGAGGTCCTCGGGTTCGGCGGGCCGGACGCCCTCGACGACCTCGTGAGCCCGCACGGGTACCGGCTGCTCTCCCAGGTTCCGCGGATCCCGGCGCCGGTGGTGGAGGTCCTCGTCGAGCACTTCGGCGGGCTGCAGAAACTGCTGGCCGCTGGCGTAGACGAGCTGAACCATGTGGACGGCGTGGGAGCGGTGCACGCGCGCAGCGTCCGCGAGGGCCTGTCCCGGCTAGCCGAGTCATCCGTCCTGGAACGGTACGTGTAGATCGTCAGCCGAGCGTGAACCGCACCAGATTGCTCGCGGCCCCGCCATCCGATGCCGACGCCGTGTAGCTGCCGGCCGGGGCCTGCCTGCCGTCCCCCTGGCATGAGCCCGCCGAGGTCTGCCGGTTCCAGGAGACCGGCACGATCACCGGCACTCCCCTGGCCAGGTCGGTCGTGAGCTTGGCATGCCCTGCAGCGCAGTCGGCCGAGGCCCACAGCCGCTTCCCGTGCGCGCGCACGACAACCGAAAGGCGCCGCGCGCCGACGTTGAACCCGCAGGTCCTGGCCGCGGTTGACACCACGTCCACGTCGAACTCGGGCAGCTGGCCCTTGCCGTAGCTG
>JASHQP010000566.1 GCA_030039095.1 Streptosporangiaceae bacterium | reverse complement strand
TAGCTGGCCAGGACCGGGCGGTAGTTGGCGTCCATGTCCGTCCCGATGGCCACGTGGCCCGTGCCAACCAGGTCGGCCAGGCGTGCGACCTCGTCGGCGAAGTCGGCGTGCCCGCCGCCGCCGCCCCCGCCGTGCCCGCTGCGCCCGCCGCGCCCGCCGCGATCTTTCTAGCCTTCTCATTGCGCAAAATTGCTCGTTGAAAAATCTTGCGCATTGAGCAACTAGCGGCTTAGGGTGGGCCCATGGACAGCACGACGACACAGGCCGGCGAGGGCCTGCGGGAGCGCAAGAAGGTGGCCACCAGGCGTGCTCTGGCGCTGGCCGCGGTGCAGCTCGCGCTCCAGCGAGGCCTGGAGAACGTCCGGGTGGAAGACATCACCGACGCGGTGAACGTCTCCCGGCGGACCTTCACCAACTACTTCGCCAGCAAGGAAGAGGCGATCGCCTCGGTGAGCGCCGACCGGTTCGCCCGCGCGGCTCAGGCCCTGCGGAACCGGCCAGCCACCGAACCGGTGGCCGACTCCCTGGCCGAGGTGTTCGCCGCCCAGCACCAGGCCGCGGCCCAGGTCGACGGCGAGCGCATGGCGCCGATCCGGATGCTGATGGCCTCGCCCGCGCTGCAGGGCGAGGTGCTGAAGATCATGGTCGCGGCCGAGGGGCCGCTGGCCGAGGTGATCGCCGAGCGGACCGGCGCCGACCCGCGGGCCGACCTGCAGCCGCAGGTGCTCGCCGCCGCGGTCGTTGCCGCGGTCCAGACGGCCACCGCGTTCTGGGGGACCGGCAACGGCTCGCTGCCCGATCTGATCCGCCAGGCCGTCCGCCAGGTCGCCGAGCGCGCCGCGCCCGGGCCGGCCCCGCGTCAGCCTCTACCCCCCGCGCCCGGGCCGGGCCCGCGTCAGCCGCCAGCCCCCACACCGGCCAGCCCCGGCAGCACGTCCCGATAAGGAGAAGGTCATGCTCGCACTGCTCAACGGCGTCCCCGTCATCAACAACCCGGTGTTCCGGATCGTGCTCGGCGTGGCGCTCATCGTGATCGCCGTGGCGCTCCTGCACGACAGCATCATCCTCATCGCGATCGGCGCCCTGATCCTGATCATGGGCCTGGTCCGCGGTTACCGCAGCCTGACCGGCCACAACCAGGAGGAAGAAGCCCGATGAACGCCGCCACCACGGTTCCCGGCCCCCGGCCGGGAACCGTCACCCCCGCCAGCAACGACGCGAACGCCCGCCCGGCCGCCGGCAACGGCAGCGGCAAGGGCACCCGGCCCGGGGCACAGGGGCCCTCGGGCCGGGCCGTCCTGGGCGGCCTGGCCAGCATCGTCGTCAACTTCGCCGCCCCGCTCGTGGCCTACCACGTGTTCCGGCAGCACCACGAGAGCTCGGCCGTGGCTCTGGCCCTGTCCGGAGCCATCCCGGTCATCTGGACCCTGACCATCCTGGCTGTAAGGCGGAAGCTGAGCGCCCTGGGCGTAGCCAGCGTGGCCCTGTTCGCGATCGGCGTGCTGATCTCCTGGATCTCGGGCGGCAGCACCCTGGCCGAGGAGCTGCAGGACCCGGTGATCTTCGGGCTGTTCGGGCTCGCCTGCCTGGTCTCGATCGCCGTCGGTCACCCGCTGCACCAGGTCATCCTGCGCGCGATGGGCCGGAGCAACGCCCGCTACACCGAGGTTGCCGAGCGCGCCAAGGCGAGCGGCACGTCGATGGTCTCGACCCTGATCATCGGCGTTGCCTTCCTCGCCCACGCGATCGCGGTCGCCGTGCTGGCGTTCACCCAGAGCACCGGCACGTTCCTGGCCCTGCAAAACCCGGTCGGCCTGCCGTTCATCGGGCTGGGCCTCCTCGGACTGTTCATCTACGGCTCCCGGCAGCAAGCCCGCCAGCGCGCTGCCGCCGCCACCCGGCCCTCCCCCGACGGCACCAACGGTAACGACCGGGCGGAAGGCGCGGCATGACCGCCCACGGCGCGAGCACGCTGATCCGTGGCGCCCGGATCTTCGACGGGCAGCGGCTGCGGCCGGCCAGCAGCGTCCTGCTGGCCGGCGGCACGATCGCCCGCGTCGGCGATGACCTCGGCGTCCCGCCGGGCGCCGAGGTCATCGAGGGCCGCGGCCGGACCCTGCTGCCCGGCCTGATCGACTGCCACGTCCACGCCGGCGACGTCCGTGCGCTCGGCCAGGCACTGGCCTTCGGCGTCACCACCGAGCTCGACATGTTCAGCGGCCCGGACGTCGCCGCGCAGCGGCGGTCGCTCGCCGCTTCCCGCGACGACGTCGCGGACATCCGCACCGCCGTGCAGGGCGCCACGCCCGCGGGCGGAACCTGGTCGCGGATCAGCCCGGACCTGCCCGCCGTGGCCGGCCCGCAGGACGCGGCCGCTTTCGTCGGCGCCCAGGTGGGCCACGGCGCGGACTACCTCAAGATCTACCTGGAGGATCCCGCATGGTACGGCATGCCCGCGCTGTCCGCCGGGACCGTCCGCGCGCTGGTTGCCGCCGCGCACCGCAGCGGCATGCTGGCCGTCGCCCACGCCGACAGCGCCGCCATGGCCCACATGTTCATCCAGGCCGGCGGGGATGGCCTGGCCCACGTGCTGGGCGACCTCGGCCTCACCCCGGCGTTCCTCGCAGACCTGCGCCGCCGTCCGGCTTTCGTGGTCGCCACGCTGCGGGCCACCGCGGTGCTGTCCGCGGCGCACGCCGCCGAGATCGACGCGGACCAGCGCGACCTGGCCCGCCACCCGCGCCTGGGCCCCTACCTCGACGGGCCCACCCGGGCCGTCTTCACCCGGCCGGGCCTGCTGGACGACGCCCGCGCCCGCGCCGCGAAAGCCGCATCCCGGGGTGGCCGGCTCGACTTCGGCGGCGCGCTGCGCAGCGTTACGGCTCTGCACCGGGCCGGCATAGCGGTGCTGGCCGGTACCGACACCAACTACCCCGAGCCGGGGGAAGGCAACGCGATCCTGAACGCCTACGCCGGCCACGGAATCGCGCTGCACCACGAACTCGCGCTGCTGGTCCGGGCCGGCCTGTCCCCCGCCGCCGCGCTGGCCGCCGCCACGTCGGCCCCGGCTGACGCGTTCGGGCTGGCCGACCGGGGCCGCGTCGCGAGCGGGCTGCGTGCCGACCTCCTTCTTGTCGACGGCGACCCGTGCGCCGATATCACCGCGACCCGCAACATCGCCGCGATCTGGCGCAACGGCACCCGCCTGCACCGCCAGCCGCAGCCGGCTCTGGCCACAGTGATGGAGGGAGTGTCGCGGCGACCAGGCCATGACGGACTCTAAGTTTTCATAAACGGATGATATATTTCATTCATGCGTAGTAATGCTCCGGCTCTGCTGCCCATCCTGCGTTCCCGGCATCTTGCCGACATACTCACTCTGCTTCTTCTGCACCCGGAGGCTGAGTACAGCCTCACAGAGGTGGCGAACGAACTCCGGCTGCCGCTGACCACCGTGCAGCGGGAGGTGACACGCCTCTCTGGCGCCCAGCTGATCCGGGAACGTCGCATCGGGCGCTCCCGGCTGGTGTCGGCAGACCCAGCCAGCCGGTATACGCGTCCTCTGACCGAGCTCGTCACCCTCGCCTTCGGCCCCCACGTTGTCATCGGCGAGGAATTCAACCTTCCTGGCGCCATCGCGGTAGCGATCTACGGTTCCTGGGCAGCGCGCTACGAGGGCATAGTGGGCCGCCCACCACAGGACGTCGATGTTCTCGTGATCGGTGACGTGCCCCGGCGCGACCTGTATGAGGCGGCCGAACGGTCAGAGGAGCGCCTTAGGCTGCCGGTGAACCCCGTCTCGTGTTCCCGCTCGCGATGGCTCGCTGCCTCTGACCCGCTCATTCAGCAGATCCGCTCGGCACCGGTCGTCTGGGTCATCGGGGACGAACCGCAGGAGAGTGAACGCTGATGCGATGGAGCACCGGCGAGGCCACGGTTGAGCGCCTTCTCCAGCAAGGGCACATCGAGCGCGTACGCGGTGCGCAAGCGGATGGAGCATCCTGGGTGGACCGAGCGCGGCGTGGCTTAGAGGCCGCGCGCATCGTCGTAGAGCCTGCACCCGATAGCTGCATCATTCTTGCCTACGACGCCGCCCGGCAGGCCTGCGTGGGCCTGGTCGCCCAGCAGGGCCTGCGCCCAACCACCTCAGGCGGCCACTACGCCATCGAAGAACGATCCGCGCCCAGTTCGGCGCCAGCCTGCGGGCATTTGGCGGGCTGCGGCGCAGGCGCAACGAGCTGGAGTATCCGCTCTACCCAACCGAGGAGGCCACGGCCGACGAGGCTGCCGAAGCGCTCGAGACCGCAGACGAGATCATCGGCGCCGTCGCCAAGCTGCTGCCCAACCTCGGTCTCTTCTGAACGGCGGTTCCATCTTTCGCAGAAGGTATGCGCAGGTCACCACGACAGTAGGGTGGCCGACCTCCGGGTAAGGTCAGGACTGCTCAGCAACGTAGCTGCCCCGCTGGGGCAGCGTATAGATGAGCCCTTCCTCTCGGAGCAGCGCAACCGCCTTACGCACCGTCTGCCGGGACACGTCATGCTCTTGCTCGAGGTAAGACTCGCTCGGGATCGGGTCATGCGGAGCGAACCGACCGGCCCTGATCTCGTCACGCAAAACAGACGCTAGCTGGATATACAGCGCGACCGGACTGCGGTGATCGACAGGCACGAGATGATCATTACCCATGTCAGTCTCGTGTCTCACGGAAGCTACGAGACGTACGAGACGAACGTACGTAACGTTATGTATGCTGACCTCGGGGCCAGCGCCTTGGCGACAGGACTACCCCAAGCCCGCCAGCAAGGGAGCTAAGGCGCTGGCCTGCCAGAGACGGAGGCGCCGACTGTGACCAGCAATCAAGTCGATTACCTGCCAGAGGCGGAGAGAATCAACTCCGACTTCCCAGGCTGGCGAGCGTGGACCAGCCTGCGGGGTGGCCAGTGGCATGCACGTCTGAACGATGACCAGGGCAACGCCCTGGTCTTACTGCATGACGACAATCCGCAAGGTCTGCGGGAGCAGATCAGCAAGTTCAGGCGGGACACGAGGTAGCACTGGGCGGGTTCAGGAAGGCTCTCTTTTACACCGGGCAGGCCGTCTGCCTGCCTGCGGACCAGTACGAGTCTGACGCCGAGAAGGCTGCACGCGGGTCAGCCAGGCACGGTGGTGACACCATAAGGGCATGAACCGCACAGGTTTGGTACGCCAGCCCAGCAGCAGGCTGGCCGAAGGCATCGTGACGCACATCTCCCGCACACCCGTGGACGTGGCGCTGGCCCGGGTGCAGCACGCGGCGTACGTCGAGGCCCTCGGCAGCAACGGCTGGCCGGTTGAGTACGCGCCGCCCGCAGACGAGTGCCCGGACTCGGTCTTCATCGAGGACACGGTCGTGATCTGCGAGGACCTGGCGGTGCTGACCCGGCCGGGCGCGCCGGCCCGAAGGCCGGAGGTCACCGGCGTCGCCCAGGCCGTCGCCGGGCTGGGCCTGCGCACGGCGGCCATCGAGGAGCCCGGGACCCTGGAGGGCGGCGACGTGCTGCAGGTCGGCCGCACGGTCTACGTGGGCCGCGGCGAGCGGACCAACGGCGACGGCATCCGCCAGCTGCGCTCGCTGCTGACGCCGCTGGGCCGCACGGTGGTCGCGGTCCCGCTCGGGGACGTCCTGCACCTGAAGTCCGCGGTGACCGCGCTGCCGGACGACACGGCCCTGCTGCTGCCGGGGCTGGTGCCCGCCGAGCTGTTCCCGGCGGTGCGCCCGGTCGACGAAGAGGCCGGCTGCCACGTCGTGCCGCTCGGCGGCGACCGGGTGATGATCGCCGCGTCCGCTCCCCGCACCGCCGGGATGCTCGACAGCCTCGGCTTCACGCCCGTGGTCGTCGACATCAGCGAGTTCGAGAAGCTCGAGGGCTGCGTCACCTGCCTCAGCGTGCTGCGCTAGCTGTTTTCTCCGTTGTCAGGCGAGGAAGCCGCCGTCGACGGCGAGGTGGGCGCCGGTGATGTACGAGGCATCGTCGGAGAGCAGGAACGCGATGGCGGTGGCGGCTTCGCGCGCGGTGCCGACGCGCTCGAGGGGGATGCCGCGTGCGGCGACGGCCTGGGTGCCTTCCGGGTTGGCCTGGGTGAGTTCGGTGTCGATGACGCCTGGCTGGAGTTCGTTGACCCGGATGCCGCGGGCGGCGTAGTCCTTGGCGGCGGTGCGGGTGAGGCCGCGGATGGCGTGCTTGGCGCTGGAGTAGTCGGTGCTCGGTCCGCCGCGGTCGGCGAAGACGCTGGAGACGTTGACGATGGCGCCGCC
>JASHQP010000565.1 GCA_030039095.1 Streptosporangiaceae bacterium | reverse complement strand
CGCCTGCCTCGGCGCCGTCCAGTGGCTGCCCGGGCTCGCCGCCGTCGCCACCTCCCAGCGCGCGGCCGGCTCGATGGCACTGTTCGAGTCGGGCTCGCTGTCCGCCAAGTGGCTGCTGCTGATGCTGGTCCCGGATCTGCTGGGCGGATCGGGCTCGTTCGGCCAGCCGGCGTTCTTTGCGAGCTACAACCTGACCGAGGTGACCGACTACGTCGGCATCCTGCCGCTCGTGGCCGCGGCCGTCCTTCTCGGCCGTCTGCGGCTGCGGCGCAGGCCACCCGAATGGCTCGTGTGGCACGTGATCGCGCTGGTCGGGGTGCTCCTCGCGCTCGGCGGCCGGACGCCGCTCGGGCATCTGCTCATCCACCTGCCGCTGTTCGGCGATCAGCGGCTGCAGAGCCGGAACATCCTCGTGACGGATCTGGCGCTCGCGGTTCTCCTCGCGTACTGGGCCAGCCGGCCGCTGAGCGAGAAGAGCCGGCGCTTCCTGCGGGTCCGCGTCTTGCGCCGGATGGACCTGGAGACGACCCTCGGCGTGCTGCCGCCGCTCGCCATGATCACCCTCGTGGTCCTGGGGCTGTGCTGGGGCGCGGGCCTGCTGCGCTGGCTGGGGGTGGGCCGGGTCGCGACGCACGTCGACGGTCGGCTCGAGCCGTGGCTCGTGCCCTACGCGCTGATCGGCGCCGCCGCCATCGCCTTCCTGATCCTGGGCCGGCGCGTCGCGCCGCCGCTGCGCTCGCGCCTGCTCGCCGCGTTCGTCGTCATGGACCTGATCATTTTCACGATCCTCGGGGTGGTGGCGGTCGACGCCGGCCTCGGAGCGGCCGGGTCCGCGGGTGATCACACGAAGACCGCGGGCGACATCCTGTCCGGCCAGACGTCCGCGCTGGCCCCGGGCCACGCGCGAGACGCCCGCCCGATCACCGCGCTCGGGCTCGGCGGACGTTTCGCGATCTACGATCCCAACGAGATCGACGCGCGTCAGCTGCCCATACTCGGCTCGCCCGATCTCAACGACATCGACGGCGCGTCGTCGATCCAGGGATACTCGTCGATCGTCGACGGCAAATACGCGGCGGCGACCGGCTCGCATCAGGCGATGGGCGAAGGGCAGGACGAGCTCTCCCCGAAGGCCGTGGCCAGCGGGGTTCTCGGCCAGCTCGACATGTCGGCGCTGCTCACCGTGCCCGCGTACCTGATTACTTCGGGCGGATCCGCGGCTTCGCTTGCTCCTGCGGGCCCGCCGGGGACCGGCGACCGCGACGTGGCAGCGAACGCCCGGACCACCTGGTACTTCGGGACGTCGCTGGCTGTGGCCAGGCTCGACGTGCCCGACGCCGACGCCAGGAAGGCCGCGCGGATCCGGATCGGCCTGCAGGCGCCGGACGGGTCGACGCGCTGGTTCCGGGCACGCGCCGCGAGTGCGTCGGTGCTCACGATCGACCTCCCGCGCCCGGTGACCGCGGTTGCGGTGATCGGGCAGGCGGGCGGGGAGCCGTCGCGCCTCGGCGCACCGTCCGTCACCGAACCGGGCGGCACCGTGTTCACGGCCGATGGCCAGCTTCAGGACGCGCTCACCGCTCCACAGTGGGGGCCAGCCGGGCACGACGGCTCGTTCACCGTGTTCGTCGACCACTTCGCGCAGACCATGTTCCGGCTCGAGGCGCTGCCGGGCGGATCCATGTCTGGCGCGTCGCTCTGGCGTGTGCACGACGCCGTCTCGGCCACCGGGTCGGCCGCGGTCGCCGTGCGCTCCCCGCACGGCGTGCGGGTGGTTCGCTCGGTCGCGGCGATTCCCGGCTGGACCGCCACCTGGCATCCCGTGGACGGCACGCCGACCAAGCTGGACGTCGGCCGGTCCGGCCTGGTCCAGGTGGTGGACGTCCCGGCGGGACAGGGGATCCTGACCTGGAGCTACGTGTCGCCCGGATTCCGTGTTGGCTTCGTGCTGTCGGCCGTTGCCGCGCTGCTGCTGCTTGCGCTGCTCGCGACCGCCCGCTGGCCACGCCTCAGGATCCGCCACCCGGAGCGCGTGCCGGCCGGCCGCGGCGTGTTAGGCGAACCTCCCGCCGAGAGGGAGACCGCCGGGGTTTCCTAGCGCCGCCCGCACGGCGCGGTCAGAACTGGGCCTTCAGTTCCTCGATCTCTCGTGCCCGCTCCCGGAGCTTCTCATAGGCCGGACGCTCGCGGATCCGGGCCAGAGCCCAGCGCACCGCCTCCGCGCGGTTGCCGGCGATGCCCGCGGTGATCAGCGTGTCCACGGTTTCCAGGTCGTCCGGCCCGAGCCGGGCCATCACGGGAGTGAGCTGCCCCTCGGCGCTTTCCAGTACGCGGGGCGGGCGGGCCAGCCGCATCTTGCGAACTGGGGTAGGGCCTTCTGCGTCCTTGTCGCCGACAATGATCTCGAGCAGCCCGATCTCGGGAACCCGGTCGAGATCGCGCCGCAGCTCGTGGATGGCGTCCCGATGCTGGTCATCAAAGGCTCGCATGGCCTGCTTGCGATCGCCCTCGCTCTCGCCCGCCCGCAGAACGATGCGCGCGAGCAGCTCGCCCGGCTCGATCTCCGGATCGTCGCCGTACTGCAACACCTGGATCTTCTCGATCGGGGCGCCAGAGAGCCGTTCCCGAAGCAGCTCATCGAGTTTCTGCTGCAGCGCGTCCAGCACTGCCTTCCCCAGCTTTGCCTTCGCCACGTCCGCCGCCCTTGGTAGTTACCGTAGATACTGTGTTGCCCTAGAAATCACTGTAACTCTAGTTGCGACAGAACCCAAGCGCGATCGCGCGGCGGCTGGACCGCTCGGTGAGGACTACGGCGGCTGGACCGCCCAGTGAGGACTACGGCCGGCGAGTGCCGAGGATGATCCCCGAGCCGTGGCTGAGCTCGACGGCCGTAAGTCGCGGAGTAGCCAGCAGTGCCTGCCTGACCCCGGCCTGTCTCGCATGCTGCTCGTCTGGCCAGTCCGGCTGCGGCGTCATGTCGTCGACGACGAGCAGACCGCCGGGCCCGAGCGCGGCGATCGTGCGGTCGAGCCCGTCCCACTTGCCGCCCTGGGCGTCCGCGAAGATCAGGTCGTACGTGCTGCCCTCGCCCAGCACGTCGAGCGCGTCCGCCAGCCGCAGGTCGACGAAGCCGGGCCAGTTGCCCTGCGCGGCCAGCAGGGCGGTGCGCGCGTCGCGCTCCACCGTGGTCACGGTCACGTCGGTCCTGGGCAGCAACCCCGACACGATCCAGGCGGTGCCGACTCCCGCGCCGGTGCCGAGCTCGAGCACGCGGCTGCCGCCGGGCAGGTGCGCGGCGAGGACGGCCAGCAAGCCGCCAACGGCCGGATCGCAGGAAAGGCCGAACCTGGCCGAAGCCGCCCTCGCGACCGCGGCCGCGACCAGTTCGGGCGTTGTGGGTTCCATCAAGCGGTCAACGTAGCAGGGTCCGGGCCAGGCGCGGGCCCGCCTAGGACGGGGCGGATCCCGCCTCGCGCGCGAGGTCCTGCCAGGTTCTCCCGCTGCGCACGCTCTCCGGTCGCTCGGCGGCTATGTCCGAGCCGGGCCTGGCCTGCTCGTCCCTGGCCTTGACCAGGATCCACCGGCGCTGGCCGGTACGGGTCAGTGCGAAGCCGCCGCGCAGCTTGGCACCGTGCAGCTCGAACGACAGGTGACCCGGCTCGTCGCGCACGATGTCAGCGGGCCCCTCGTCCCAGATGATCACCGCTCCGCTGCCGCGCGCCTGTCCCTCGTGGACTCCCTCGAAGTCCCCGGCCGCGAGGGAGTGGTCCTCGACCGGCACGGCCAGCCGCCGGACCGCGGGATCCAGCGAGGGCCCCTTGGGCACAGCCCACGACCGCAGCACGTCGCCGACCTGAACTCGCAGGTCGTAGTGCAGCGCGGTGGCGTCGTGCAACTGCACCACGAAACGGGATGACTTCACCCTGCGACCGTACGTCTCACGGGCGTACGCTGGCAGGGATCATCTCATCCCGGCGATGGCCCCGGTGCGCCGCGAAGCACCCCTGCCGATGAGCAACCTTCTGCCCTCGTTCATCTCGGAGCGCCCGGCCGGGGAACACGCTGCGCCGGCCGGCCTGCGTGCACTGGGCCGGGCCCGACGCCTGCCGGTGGCTGGCGCAGCAGCGGTCGGCGGGAACGCGCATCGTCGGCATCGAGCTGTGCGACGAGGCGATCCGGCTCGGCGACCTGCCCGCCGCTCGTGAGCGGACGATCGCGGTGCTCGGGCACGAGCAGACCGGCATCCCGCCGGAGGCCATCGATCTGCTCGACGTCGCCGTCGAGATCCCGATGGTCGGCACCGGCGCCAGCCTGAACGTCGCCGTCGCCGGCTCCCTGGTGCTGTACCGGCTGGCCGGGTTCCTCTGACCGGCCGCTGGGCTCGCCGGCCGTTAGGCTCGGTGCGTGCAGTTCGCGATCTCCATTCCGCAGCATGTTCCCGACGGCGCCTTCGATCCCGCCGCGATGCGTGGCTACCTGGCGCGCGCCGAGGAGCTCGGCTTCGCCGGGGCCTGGACGCAGGAGCAGGTCCTTGGCACGATCCCGCACCTCGGCCCGGTCGAGACGCTGACGTACGCGGCGGCGTGCACCGACCGGATCCGGCTGGGCTGCGCCGTGTTCATCACGTCGCTGCACAGCCCGGTGCACCTGGCCAAGAGCCTCAGCACGCTGGATCAGCTCAGCCTCGGGCGGCTGGAGGTCGGGATCGGCACCGGCGGGCCGCATCGCATGTTTTCCGCCTTCGGCGTGGACCGGGCCACCTATATCGCCCGGTTCAACGAGGGGCTGCGGCTGATGCGGGCGCTGTGGACCGAGCCCACCGTCAACGTCGACGGCCGCTTCTGGCAGCTCAACGGCGCCGCCATGGAGCCCAAGCCGTACCAGAAACCCGGCCCGCGGGTCTGGTTCGGCGGCAGTCACCCGGCGGCTCTGGCACGCGCCGTCCGGCACGGGGACGGCTTCTTCAGCGCCGGGTCGAACAGCACGGAGCAGTTCGCCAGGCAGGTGCAGATCGTGCGCGCCGAGCTCTCGGACCAGGGCCGGGACCCGGCGACGTTCCCCATCGCCAAACGCGTCTACATCGCGGTCGACGATGACGGCGAGCGGGCGCGGGAGCGGATGCGGGCCGCGCTCGACCGGCTCTACGGTTTCTTCAACCTCGGCGACATGACGCCGGTGTCGGTGTGGGGGCCGCCGGGCGCCTGCGTTCGGGGACTGCGGGACGTCGCCGGCGCCGGAGCGGAACTTATCCTGCTCAATCCGCTGTTCGACGACGACGAGCAGATGGAACGCCTGGCAGCGGAGGTAGTGCCCCAGCTATCGTGATGCGTTCACGGGGAACGCATACGGGGGACGGATGCCTGAACGCCTCGTGTTTCAGGACGCCGCGGGACGCGTCCTGACCACACGGGATCTCGAAGCATTCAGTGGCCAGGTGGACTGGCAGATCGAGGGCGGCCACACCGTGCCGGCCGATGCCGTGCGGCTGCACGAGGACGCACGGGCGGCCGGGGCACGGGGCGAATACGATCGTGCCCTGGCGCTGCTCGACGCCGCGCACGCTCGCGCGCCGGGCTGGCCATATCCGGTGTACGACGCCGCGTTCACGTACCTGCTCCAGGGGGACACCGACACCGCCGAGCGCTGCTACGCGCACGTCGACCGCCTGGCCCCGCGCGGTTTCTTCACGTGCAAGACCACGCTCGACTGTCTGCGGCGGGAACGGGCCGGGGAGCTTCCCGCAGGATTCTGCAAGGCGTTTACCGCGCTCGAGTCGCTCGGCGACCTGCCGAGGAAGAAGGCGATCCTGGACGGCATCCTGGCCAGGTTCCCCGGATTCGCCCCCGCCTGGAAGGAACTGGCGGCGCTGCTGGACGACCCCGGTGACCGGCTGCGCGCGATCGAGAGAGGGCTCGAGGCATGGCCCGACCCCGAGACGCGGGGCATGCTGCTCCTGAACAAGGCCCTCGTGCTGAACCAGCGCGGCGAGCGCGGCGCTGCGATCGCCATCCTTGGTGACCTGGCGCTGGATCCCGCCTCGACCCTCGTCACCGAAACCCTGGCCAAGGCCACGCTGGCCCAGGTCATCGACGCCTAGTGATCAGCCAGCCGCCCGCTGAGCCTGCTGCTGCGCTCTGACCTGCCGTGGGTACGACTTCGTGAAGCGGAACGCCAGGAAGATCAGCACGATCGGGATGTACCAGTTCAGCCAGTCGCGCAGGCCCTTGGCCACGTTCTGCTCGGCGGCCAGGCCGAGCAGCGCGCAGACCAGGAAGACCGCCGCCCACACCGAGCTCAGCACCAGGTTGATCCGCTTGAACACCGCGGTGTGCCAGACCTCGGGAGGCGCTTCCTCCTTGGCGTAGTCCACGGTGAACGGGTGCCCGAACACGATCGACCCGAGCGCGATGAGGCCCAGCGCCCCGCTGGAGATGGCCTGGGAGTACTTGTCGAGATCGCTGACGTTCTGCCGGGTGGTCACCACAGCGGCCAGCGACAGCGCGGCGAAGAACACGACAGTGGCGACGTCGAGCAGCTTCAGGCGGCTCAGCTCGGGCCGCAGGCCCACCCGCCGGCGGCCCGGCTGGGCCGTGGCCCAGGCAACCAGCGGCCGGTAGTCGATGCTGAGCATCGTCACCAGGATCGCCGCGAGCAGCGCGGCCAGGGTGCCGGTCTCCCACGTCGACGGCCCGCCGATCACCCAGAACACGATCCAGGGGATGAACCCGACGACCGGATGGCTGGCCAGGCGCTCGCCCGCGGGCTGGTCACCGGGCGGCTGCGACGCTCCTGCCTGGCCCGCGGACGTCGTCGACTGCCGGTCGGTCGCCACATTTGCCCCCGAACGTGGTCACACCCGTTAGCGCCCTGGCGGGCCCTCCCCCCGGTCCCTACCCGCCGGCGCCGGGCCTGCACCGTCAGCGCGGCAGCAGCCTGTCGTACGCCACCGGCAGGTGGACCGGGCCCCTGAGCACGGGGCTCGGCCGGTACGGCGGCGGATCGGCCACCAGCCGGGGGTTGACCAGCCTGCTGGCCAGGGCGGTGAGCGACACCTGGGCCTCGATGCGGGCGAGCGGCGCGCCGAAGCAGTAGTGGATGCCGCTGCCGAAGCCGAGATGCCCGTTACCGGGGCGGTCCGGGTCGAACCGGTCGGGGTCGGCGAAACGTTCCGGATCCCTGCTGGCGGCGGCGAGCAGCAGCGTCACCCGCGCGCCCCGGGGGATGGTCGTCCCGCCCACGCCAATATCGGCGAGGGCGACCCGGCTGGGCAGGTACTGCACCGGCGGCTCGTACCGCAGCAGTTCCTCGACGACGGGGACGGCCCAGTCGGGCTCGCCGCGCAGGCGCTCGAGGGCCCACGGATGGCGCAGCAGCGTGAGGGCACCGTTCGCGGTCAGGTTCACCGTGGTCTCGTGCCCGGCGACCAGCAGCAGCAGGCTGGTCGTGGCCAGCTCCAGCTCGGTCATCACGTCGGCCGAGCCGTCGCTGGCCAGCCGCGACAGCATGGACCCGTCCGGCTGCTGCCGGTGCCTGTCCGCCAGGTCGCGCACGTAGCCGAACATCGCGGCCTCGCACTCGTCGCGCCGCTCGACCAGGTCCTGCGCGCCTTCCTGCTTCCCTGCGTCGATGCCCTTGACGATGCCCTCGGTCCAGGCGCGGAACTGGGGCGCGTCGCGTTCCGGCACGCCGAGGAGCCCGCAGATGACCGACACCGGCAGCGGGTACGCGAACCCGTCGACCAGGTCGGCCGTACCGGAGTCCGGGAGCGCGTCGGCGAGGCCGTCCACGAACCGGCGGATCTCCGGCTCCATGCCGCTGACCATCCCCGCGCTGTCCGGTGGGCCGAAGTACCGCGTGGCGATGGAGCGCAGCCGGTCGTGGTCCGGCGGGTCCCGCTGGATGAACGGTGCGTTGTCGATCACGGTCAGCGAGCCCGGATCGGTTGCGTTGTGCGGGTCCGAGCTGATCCGCGGATCGTGCAGCAGGGAGACGACGTCCTCGTAGCGGCCGAGCGCGTAGCTGCCGTCGGCGAGCACGTTGACCCGGTCTTTCCGCAGCTCGGCGTACAGCGGAAACGGGTCGTGCCGGCTGGCGGCGTCTGTGACCCGGCGCATGAGGTCGGTGCTCACGTGGCGCTTCTCCCCCTGGGTACCCGGACCGCGTCCATCTCGGTGGGCGAGTGGCCGGTCACCACGACGGTCGGCCCGTGGTAGGCACCGGCCGGGTCGGGGAACCCGGCAGGAGCCGGCCTCCCGGTGAGCCCGGCGTCGTAGGGGCCGGGCAGCGGGGACGCGCGCTCGATCAGTTCCCGGTAGTGGTCGAGCCATCGTCCGTGGTTGAAGGTGACCGCGGCCACGATCCGGCCCGAGCCGTTTCCGTACGCGGCCGCGAAGCTGGCGTCCCGGGGCGACCCCTGCGTCATCACGATCTCTTCGGCGAGCGTCGGCACGCCCACGGACTTGATGTTCACGCCGAACTGGGTGGACCAGAACGTCGGGACGCAGACGTGGGGCCTCCGGTCCTCCGGCGGGCAGATCATGTTGTGCGCCACGACCTGCGCGCCCACGACGGCGTTCTCCCAGTGCTCCAGGGCGAGGAACTCGTAGCCGAACAGCGGGTGCGCGAACCGCGCCACGTCCCCGGCCGCGAACACGTCGTCGGTGACCAGCCCGTTGACCGCGATCGCCCGGCCGCCCGCGTCGGTGGCGACCCCGAGCAAGCCGGCCGCCAGGCCGGAATCGGCAAGCCACTCGGTATTGCGGACGGTGCCGAGCGCGATGACCGCGACGTCCGCCGGGACACTCGAGCCGTCGGACAGGGCGACGGCGCGCAGCCGGCCACCGGTCCCTTCGAGCGCCTGGACCGTGGTCCCGCACAGCAGGTCCACACCGTTGTCGCGGTGCAGTTTCGCCGCGATCTGGCCGATCACCCCGCCGAGCGCCCCGGTCAGCGGCGCGCTGCCCCGCTCGATCACGGTGACCTCGATGCCCCGGTGACGGCACGCCGACGCGACCTCCGAACCGGTGAACCCGGCGCCGATGACGACCACCCGGTGGACCTCGCCGCTGCCGAGAAGCCGGGCCAGGCTCGCGGCATCCGTCTGGGACCTGATGCTGCAGACCCCGTCCAGTGCCGCCTGGTCGGCGTGCGGCCACGGCCGGTTGCGAACCCCGGTGGCAATCAGCACGAGGTCGTAGGGAACGCGGGAGCCGCCGGCAAGGACAACCTCCCTGGCGCCGCGGTCCAGGCCGGTGGCCGGTGTTCCGAGGCGCCACGTGACGTCCCCGAGCGGGGCGGCCCGAGGCAGGGTTGTGTGATCGGCGGGCACCCAGCCCGTCAGCACCTGCTTGGACAGGGGCGGGCGGTCGTAGGGCTGCTCCGGCTCGTCGCCGATGATCGTCAGGGTCCCGTCGAACCCTTCCCGCCGCAGCGTCTCCGCCGCCCGCAGCCCAGCCAGCGAGGCGCCGACGATGACGATCCGCCGTGTGCCGGCCTTACCGGGCATCGCGGCTGCCGACGTCGCCGGGGACGGCATCGGCGGAGATCGCCTTGACCGGGCACGCGGCCACCGCCCTGAGGACCTGCTCACGCAGCCGGTCGGGCGGGCCCGGGTCGTACATCAGCCCTTCCGGGCCGCTCAGCCGGAACGCTTCGGGCGCCAGGAACGCGCACTGTGCATAGCCCTGGCACACCGCCAGGTCCACGACGACCCGCATGCTCCCCCGCAGCCTTCCGCTCCGCCGTCTCCCGGGCACCGAGTACAGCACCGGCCCCCGCGCAGCGGCAAGCATTGCGGATCGCGCGGTTCTGGATCGTTCGTCGCGAACCCGCCCGAAACCCGACGGCGCTGCTAGCACGGTCACCGGCTATCAGGAACGCGTCGCCGACCTGGTCTTCACCCTCGACCTGCTGTGCACCGGGTCGCTGGCCGGGGTGTTCGACGGGCCATCACGGCTGGACTGGCCGGGCACTGCCGGCCCTACCTGAAGCTCACCCCATCGGCCCCCGACTGCCTGAGGACTCGTCTGCGCAGCTCTGAACATCGAACGATGATTTCCGTGACCGGCTTACGTCTCTGTTGCTGACGACCGGACACCGGAGGGTGACGATGAGACAGGTGATCCTGCAGTTCACGATCTCGCTCGACGGCTACAGCTGCGACCCGTTCTCCCAGCTCCCAGCACTCATGGAGGACGTCGACGACCCAGAGCACGACGAGTACTTCCTCGACAGGATCGGGCGAGCGGGAACCCACATCATGGGACGCACCACCTACCAGGAGATGGCCCGCTTCTGGCCCGAGGCGCACGACCATCCCGTCGCCCCGATCATGAACAACACCCCGAAGGTCGTCTTCTCCAAGACCCTGCAATCCGCCGAGTGGCCCGAATCACGGATCGCCAGCGGCGACACCGCCGAAGAGATCGCCAAGCTCAAGGCCGAACCCGGCGGCGAGATCCTCGCCCACGGCGGCATCGCGTTCCAGCAATCCCTGGCCCGGCTCGATCTCGTCGACGAGTACCGCCTCTGGGTAGTACCCGCCGCAGCCGGCAAAGGCGAACCCCTCTTCACCAGCCTGGACCGTCCCCTGACACTCCGCCCGATCACGAGCAGGGTCTTTCGATGCGGGCTCGTTGAGCTGGTCTACACCCGCGCCAACCGGCCAGCGCCTTCCGCCGATAGTGCCAGCTGACGAACCACCCGCCGGACCCGGCAGGTGCGTAGGGCTCCTGAACCTGGCCGGCAGCCAGCGCCTGCGCTCCACGCCATGCCGAAGGACGCTGCCGCTCAGAAGCCCCCGCCGCGTGCTGATCACCAGGAGCGCAACCCCGGTGCGCTGCGAAGAGCTCCACGATCACCTCGCCCGGCCCCCACGGTGGCCGTTCTGGATTCGTCCGGGCAGGCCCGCCAACGCCGCACGCCCACCGAACGATTAGACGGGCCCGGCCCCGCGCGAGGCGACGAGCGCCGCCAGGCCGTAGCGCTCCACGTGCTCCGGGTCGGCCAGGCTGATCGTCCGCATGCCCTCACCGGCGAGCCGCGCGTTGATCTCGTCGAAATGCTCCTGCACGAGCTCCTTTTCCGCGTCCGTGACCTTGCCCTTGTGGGGTTTGCCCGCGTGGGCAACGTCCGCGTAGTTCGTGCGGTCGCCGCGGGCCGGGGCCGGCGCAGCCGCCCTGGAACCCCGCCTGGCGGGCCGGGCGGTGACCAGCAGCTCGCCCATTGGCTTGTCGGTTGCCATCTCATCGAACGACCCGAGGTCCATGGTCACCCGGTGCGGCAGGTCGCCGGGCAGGTAAAGGTCGACGACGGCCACCCGCAACGCCGCCTTCTCGATCGCCCTGGCCTCGTCGAGGAGAGCCTCGATCTCCACCGGGCCGTCACCGAGCTCGGGATGCTCGTGCACCACAATGCGCGCCAGCGCATCGTCGGTGGAGATGATCTGCCCGCTGAGGTCGCTGAAGCTGACGGTCTTCTGGCCCACTGAGCCGCCTCCTGAATCTCGTGTTCGCACGTCGTCCTCACCATGCCGCACTGCCACTCCCGTGTCAAACATGAGTTCGACTTCAGCGCGTCGCAGCGATGCTAGTTAGATCAAAGTATGGAAACCCAGGTCAGGGGCCTACGCTCCCGGACCGCGGCCGCGACGATGAAGAGCGTGGCCGCCTGCGTTCAGCGCGCCCAGTTCGTGGTGTACGGCGAGCGGCGGCGGAGATCGCCGCGCACGTCGTCGCCGAGGTGCCGGGTCTCGATCCGGTTCAGCGCCGCGCCGGCGATCGCGCCGCTGAGCAGCGGCCCGAGCGACATGGCGCCGCGCGCGGCCCGGGCGATCAGCCGCCGCCGCAGCAACCTGCGCAGCGGCGAGCCC
>JASHQP010000564.1 GCA_030039095.1 Streptosporangiaceae bacterium | reverse complement strand
GCCTTGTGCTCACCGCCGTCCGCGATGACGAGGTCGCCGCGCGCAGCTCTGGGTCGCGGGTCGGCCTGGCGCGGCTGCTGGTGTTCGTGGTCGCCGGGATTGGCTGCGGGGCCGCGGGCGGGGTGCTGGCGATCAGCCAGCTTCAGGTGCAGCCAAGCGCCGTGTTCAGCGTCCAGTGGACCGCGGAGATGGCGTTCGCCACGATCATCGGCGGCCTCGGCACGATCGAGGGACCGATCATCGGCACGATTGTGTACATGGTGCTGCAGCAGGCGCTTGCCTCGTACAACGCGTGGTACCTGATCATCCTGGGCCTGGTGGCGATCCTCGTGGCCCTGTTCGCCCGCCGCGGCCTGTGGGGCCTGGTCGACGAGCGCCTGCACATCCGGCTGTTCCCGGTCGGGTACTGGCTGCGGACGCCGGAGACTGCGCACCGGGGACGCCGCGCAGGGTGACGGCTCAGGGGGACGACTGGGCCCGCAGGTCGGCCTCTATCTGGCGCGCCGTCTCCAGCAGCGCGGGCAGGATCCGCCCGCGCATCGTGCCCATGCTCACGCGGCTGGCATGGGCGGACACGTTGATGGCCGCGGTCCCTTCGGCGGCGCCACGGATCGGGGCGGCAACCGCCCGCAGGCCCTCTTCGAGTTCCTGGTCGACGATCGCGTATCCCTGGCGCGCCGCGTCCCGCACGATCGCCCCGAGCCGGTCCGGGCTGGTGACGGTGCGCGCGGTGAGCGCCTCGAACGTGGCCTCGGCGAGGTACCGGTCGAGCTCGTCGTCGGTCAGCGCCGCGAGCAGCACCCGCCCCATCGACGTGGCGTAGGCGGGGAGCCGGGTTCCCACCGAGATCGCCACGGTCATGATCCTCTTGGTCGGCACGCGGGCCACGTACACGATCTGCTGGCCGTCGAGAACCGAGATCGACGAGGACTCGTGCAGCCGCGCCACCAGTTCCTCCAGGTGCGGCGCTGCCACCTCCGGCAGCGCCAGCCCGGACAGGTAGGCGTACCCGAGCTCGAGGACGCGCGGCCGCAGCGAGAACTCCCGGCCGTCATTGCGGACGTAGCCGAGCTTGACCAGGGTCAGCAGGAACCGGCGGGCCGCCGCCCTGGTCAGTCCCGTCGCCTTGGCCACCTCGCTGAGGCTCAGCCGTTCCCGCTCGGGCCCGAACGCCCGGATCACCGCCAGCCCGCGGTCCAGCGACTGGACGAAGTCACCGTTCCTGGCAGCCTCTCCGCCCCGTCCCGCTAGCGGATCAGCTCCCGCGGCTTTGTTCGCTGCGCGCACAGAGGTTGTCATTGAGGTGCATGCTAGCGCGCCGCTCAGCGGTGGTGATAGCGAGCGGGCACCCATAACGGGAGGATCTGCCGGGGAACGCCGGGGCCCGACGGGCGCACCCGCCACTCTCTCGGGTAGCCGACCGACACCTCCTCGAACCGTACGCCGTCATGCCAGGTCGTCCGCGGAATGTGCAGGTGACCGTAGACCACCACGCTGGCCTTGTATTTCAGATGCCAGTCACCCGTGAGCGTGGTCCCGCACCACACCGCGAATTCCGGGTAGCGCAGCACCCGGGTGGGTTCACGAACGAGCGGATAGTGGTTCACCAGAATGACCGGAAGCTCCGGGTCGCGTTCCGCCAGGCGCCGCTGCGTCTCGGCGATCCTGGCCCAGCACCAGGCCTCGCGGCTCTGATAGGGATCGGGGTGCAGCAGCCGCTCGTCGGAGCACACGATCCCGGTCTCGTAGGCGCGCGCAACACCATCGGCCTTCGTCTGTGCCCCGGCGGGCAGGAAGCTGTAGTCGTAGAGGAGGAACAGCGGGGCGATGACGGCAGGACCGCCGGGGCCCGCCCATACCGGGTATGGGTCCTCGGGAGTGAGAACTCCCAGGCGGCGGCACACGTCAACCAGGCCGAGGTAACGCTCCTGGCCGCGCAGCCGCACCGGGTCGCGCTCGTGCGTCCACAGCTCGTGGTTGCCCGGAACCCACACCACGGCGGCAAAGCGCTCTGTGAGGACCCCGAGCGCCCACTCGATGTCGGCGAAGAACTCGCCAACGTCCCCGGCCACCAGCAGCCAGTCCGCATCCGCCTCCGGCCGGAGTTTCTCCACGATCTCGCGGTTCTCCGGGTACCCGACGTGAAGGTCGCTGATCGCGAGCAGTCTCGGCGCCTTTGCAGCGCCCATTCAGCCGGTGCGCTCCACCACGTACGCGCAGAGCGCCTCGAACGCGGCCCTGGCGGGCACGTCGGGCAGCGCGAGAATCTCGCTCCGTGCCCGCTGCGCCCACCGCCGGGTGTCCGAACGCGCCATCTCCATCGCCGGATGGGCGCGCAGCAGCTCGAGCGCCTCGGCGTGCAGCGCCGGGTCGGTCAGCTTGCCGCGGCTCAGCAGCTCCACCAGCCGCGCATCGCCCGGACCCGCCGAGCGCAGCGCGTGCACGGTCGGCAGCGTGGGCACGCCCTCCCGCAGGTCGGTGCCTGGCGTCTTGCCCGACTGCTCGGATTCGCTCGCGACGTCCAGGATGTCGTCGCACAGCTGGTAAGCGATGCCGAGCGCCTCGCAGGCGGGCGTGATGTGCGCGGTCACGCTCTCGGGCGCACCGGAGAACATCGCGCCGAACCGCCCGGAGGTGGCGATCAGCGACGCCGTCTTCTCCGTGATCACGCCCAGATAGTGCTTCAGCGGATCCTCTCCCGGCTGCGGGCCGATGGTCTCGGCGATCTGGCCGGCCACCAGCCGCGCAAAGGTCTCGGCCTGGATCCTGACCGCGTCCGGGCCCAGATCGGCGAGGACCAGCGACGCCCGGGCGAACAGGAAGTCGCCGGCCAGGATCGCGACCGAGTTGTCCCAGCGGGCGTTGGCGCTCGGCAGGCCGCGGCGGACGGCGGCCTCGTCCATCACGTCGTCGTGATAGAGCGTCGCGAGGTGGGTCAGCTCGATCGCGACCGCGGCCGGCACGATCCTCGGATCCCGGGGGTTGCCGAACTGGGCGGCGAGCAGCACCAGCGTGGCGCGGAACCGCTTGCCGCCGGCGTCCACCCCGTACGCGGCGGTCTGGGCCAGCAGGTCGTGCTCGACGCGAGCCACCTCGCGCATGCCGTCCTCGACCTGCGCGAGGCCGTCGACGACGTGGGCGGCCAGCGCGGCGTCTGGCAGCTCCATGGTGACTGGGGTGCTCAATCGGACTCCCTCGGAGGCGGCGCCCCGGCACCAGCCGCAAACCAGCCGTCAGCGGACGAGCGCAAGAACACCCCCACGATATGTGCAAGGCAGCGTAATCCGAGGTATGCCCGCAGCGCCATCAGCGAACACCACCGGGCAGCCCGCGGCCGGGCAAAAGCGACCTCAGCGAACAAAAAGCTGGGTTGCGGCGTGGTTGGCGAGGCTGAAGAGCGGCTCCGGATAGATACCGAGCACCAGCGTCGCCACGACCCCGACGGCGACGGCCACCCCGGTGAAGGCGCTGGGCCTGACCACCGCCGGGCCGTCCGGCACCGGCTCGCTGAAGAACATCAGCACGATCACCCGAATGTACGGGAACGCCAGGATCGCGCTGCTCAGCACGCCGATGATGACCAGCGACAGCGCACCGCCGCGGATCGCCGCCTGGAACACCGCGAACTTCCCGGTGAACCCGCTGGTGAGCGGGATGCCGGCGAAGGCGATCAGGAAGAACGCGAAGACCCCGGCAACCAGCGGGTCCCGCTTGCCCAGCCCGGCCCAGCGGGACAGGTGCGCCGCCTCGCCCGCCTGGTCGCGCACCAGCGTCACCACGGCGAACGCGCCAATGATCGCGACTCCGTACGCGGCCAGGTAGAACAGGCTGCTGGACAGGCCGGCCGTGCTCGCGGCGACCACGCCGGTCAGGACGTACCCGGCCTGTGCGATCGAGGAGTAGGCGAGCAGCCGCTTCACGTCGGTCTGGGTGATCGCGACGATGGAGCCGGCCAGCATGGTCAGGATCGCGATGCCCATCATCGCGGGCCGCCAGCTCCAGCTCAGCTGGCCGAACGCCACGTAGAAGACGCGCAGCAGGGCGCCGAACGCCGACACCAGCGTGCACGACGCCATGAGCGCGGTCACCGGCGTCGGCGAGCCCTGGTAGACGTCGGGCTTCCAGCTCTGGAACGGCACCGCGCCGATCTTGAAGAAAAGGCCGAGACCAACCAGCGCGATGCCGGCGTAGAGCAGCGTCAGGCTGCCGGTGTTGGAGGAGGCGGCCGACGCGATCGCCGCGAGCTGCACCGAGCCCGCATAGCCGTAGAGCATCGCGACGCCGAACAGGAAGAACGCCGACGAGAACGCGCCGAGCAGGAAGTACTTCATCGCGGCTTCCTGCGACAGCAGCCGGCGACGCCGGGCCAGGCCGCAGAGCAGATACAGCGGCAGCGACAGCACCTCGAGCGCGACGAACATCGTGAGCAGGTCGTTGCTCGCCGGGAACAGCAGCATGCCGCCGACCGCGAACAGCGCCAGGGGGTACACCTCGGTGTGCGCGACGCCGGCGCGCAGGCTCTCGCGCTCCTCGGCGCTGCCGGGGACCGCCGCAGCCTGCGCCGCGAACGCGCTGACGTCCTGCGAGGACTCGGCGATCAGCAGCACGCTGATGAACGCGAGCACCAGGATCGTGCCCTGGATGAACAGCGTGGGCCGGTCCACGGCGACCGCACCCATCGCGGCGATGTGGCCGGGGCTGCCGTTGCGGAAGATCGAGCTCGTGGCGGCCACCACGATCGTCAGCACGAACGCTCCGGCCAGGCCGCCGAGAGACAGCGCGAGGTGGATCGTGCGGCGCGCCGTCCTGGGCACGAACGCCTCGACCAGCACCCCGACGATGGCCACCGCGAACACCAGCAGCATCGGCGAGAGCTCGCCGTACTCGATGTGCGGCGTGGCGATCGTGGGGGCCGCCGCGGCCAGGGTGCCGGTCACGGGGAACTCCTCTGGGTGAGCGCGCTGGCAGTCCCTGGGTGCGGCGGAACCGGGTCGGTGGAGTGCACCTGGACCAGCGTCTGGTGAACCGCGGGGTTGATGACGTCGAGCACCGGCTTGGGGTAGACGCCGAGCACGATGACCAGCGCGATCAGCGGGCCGACCGCCCACAGCTCGCGCGCCTTCAGGTCCGGCATCCCCGCCACCTCGGCGCGTACCGGCCCGGTCATCGTCCGCTGGTACATCCACAGGATGTAGATGGCGGCCAGGATGATGCCGGCCGTGGCCAGGATCGCGTATACCTCGTACCGGGTGAACGTGCCGACCAGGACGAGGAACTCGCTGACGAACGTGGACAGGCCGGGGAGGGAGAGGCCGGCCAGGCCGGCGACCAGGAACAGCCCGGCGAGCACCGGCGCCACCTTCTGCACGCCGCCGTAGTCGGCGATCATCTGCGACCGCCGGCGCGCGATCAGGAACCCGGCGATCAGGAACAGCGCCCCGGTGGCAAAGCCGTGGTTCACCATGTAGAAGACGCCGCCGGCCTGGCCCTCGCTGGTCATCGCGAAGATGCCCAGCGTGATCAGGCCCATGTGGGAGACCGACGTGTACGCGATCAGCCGCTTCAGGTCCCGCTGGCCGATCGCCACGATCGCGCCGTACAGAATCCCGACCACCGACAGCACGAGGACCAGCGGCGTGAAATAGTGCGCGCCGGCGGGGAACAGCTCCAGGCAGTAACGGATCATGCCGAACGTGCCGACCTTGTCCAGCACCCCGACCAGCACCACGGCCGCGCCCGGCTGCGCGGCCGTGGCCGCGTCCGGCAGCCACGTGTGGAACGGCCAGAGCGGCGCCTTGATCGCGAATGCCACGAAGAAGCCGAGGAACAGCCACTTCTGGGCGGTCGTGCTCAGCGACACGTGCAGCAACTGGCTGAACAGGAACGTTCCCTGGTGCCCGTGCTGGGCCGAGTACACGTAGAGCGCGATGATCGCGACCAGCATGAGCAGCCCGCCGAGCAGGCTGTACAGCAGGAACTTGACCGCCGCGTACTGGCGCTGCCCGACGCCGTAGCTCCCGATCATGAAGTACATCGGGATCAGCATGGCCTCGAAGAACACGTAGAACAGGAACACGTCGGTGGCGGCGAAGACGCCGATCATCATGGTCTCGAGCACGAGCATCAGCGCGAAGTAGGTTTTGACGCTGCGCCGCGGCGGCGGCTCGCCGGCCGGGTTGCCCTCCCCCTCGGCGTCGTTCCACGAGGCCAGGACGACCACGGGCACGAGCACGACGGTCATCAGCAGCAGGACCAGCGCGATTCCGTCGACGCCGACCGCGTAGTGCACGCCGAGCTGCGGGATCCACTGGTAGGTCTGGCTGAACTGGAAGGTGGGCCCGTTGGTCTTGAACTGCGTCGCCATCGCGATCGTCATCGCGAGCGTGACGAGCGTGAAGCCGAGGGTCAGCTGCTTGACCAGCCTGGCCCGGGCGCGACGGTCCGCTTCCCCGCCCGGCGCGGACCGGCCGGGCGTCAAGGCGACCGCGATGGCCCCGGCCAGGGGGATCGCGCCGATGACGGTCAGCCAGGGGAATGTGCTCATCTAGATCCTCACCAGAAGCAGCGCGCCCACGAGCAGCGCCGCGCCAAGGAACATCAGCAGCGCATAGGACCGGACGAACCCGTTCTCGATCCTGCGCACCCGCCCGGACGTGCCGCCCATCGCGGCGGCCAGCGTATTCACCAGCCCGTCCACGCCCCGGTTGTCGAAGAACACCGACAGCCTGGTCAGCCACTGGCCAGGACGCATCAGCAGCGACTCGTTCACCGCGTCGCCGTACAGGTCCTTGCGCGCTGCCACGGTGACCGGGTTGCCGGCCGGCGCGGTGGCCGGTACCGGACGGCGGCCGTACAGCGCCCAGGCGATGACCATGCCGACCGCGACCAGCACCAGCGCGGCG
>JASHQP010000563.1 GCA_030039095.1 Streptosporangiaceae bacterium | reverse complement strand
CGCCGCGGCGGCAGGGTCGCGCTGCGGACCAGCGCCAGGCAGCCGCCGGAGATCGTGCGCGGGCTCGGGACGACCGTCCACGCGCAGATCGAGGACTGGCTGGCCGGTGAGATCGCGGTCGGCACGCTGGTGCCGGGTGACCGGCTGCCGACCGAGCACGACCTGGCGGCCTGGTTCGGCGTCAGCCGGATGACGCTGCGCCACGCGCTCGCCGAACTGGCCAGGCGCGGGCTGGTGACCCGCGCGGTGGGACGGCACGGCGGAACGTTCGTCGCAGCGCCAAAGCTCGAGCAGGACCTGACCACCCTGGCCGGCTTCTCCGAGCAGCTTCGCCGGCACGGCATGGTGGCCGGCGCACGGGTGCTGACCGCGAGCCAGCGGCCGGCAGGCCCGGCGGCCACGGCCGCCCTCCGGCTCGCCGAGACGGACCCGGTGTACGAGGTCAGGCGGATCCGGCTGGCCGACGGCCGGCCGATCGCGGTAGAGCGCTCGCTGTTCCCGGCCGCCCGGTTCCCCGGCCTGCTGGACTGCCGGCTGGACGGCTCGCTCTACGAACTGCTCGAGGTCCGCTACGGGCTGCGGCCGTACCGTGCCCGGGAGAGCCTGGAGCCGGTCACCGCCGGGGTCCGCGAGGCCGAGGCGCTCGAGGTTGCCGAGGGCGCGCCGCTGATGCTCGTCGAGCGCACCGCCTACGCCAGATCCGGCGAGCCGCTGGAGTTCGCCCGCGACCTGTTCCGCGGCGACCGCACCCGGGTCGTGGTCTGGACCTCCGAGCTGGCCGGTGATATCTAGCGGCGCGCTATCGCCCCGTCCTTGACGACGACGTCGGCGTGTTCCAGCAGCCGTATGTCCTGCAGGGGATTCCCCGGGACGGCGACCATGTCCGCGAGGTACCCGGCCTGGATGCGGCCGACCCGGTCATCCCAGCGCAGCAGCTCGGCTGCGTGCAGCGTGGCTGACCGGATCGCCTCCAGCGGGCTCTGGCCGCAGCGCACCTGATAGGCGAACTGGCGCGCGTTCCAGCCGTGCGGATAGACGCCGCTGTCGGTGCCGAACGCGATGCGCACGCCGGCCTCCAGGCACCTGCTGAATCCGCGGCGCTGCGCGAGGGTCGTCTCGTCGTTCTTGCGGAGCACGTCGTCGCGCCAGCCCTGCTGCCGGCCGGCCTCGGCGATGTAGTCGCCGCAGTAGACGTCCGCAACCAGGAACGTTCCGGCGTCCGCCATCATCCGGACGGCCTCGTCGTCCATCAGGGAGCCATGCTCGATCGAGCGCACGCCGCCGCGTACGGCGCGCTTGATGCCCTCGGCACCATGCGCGTGCGCGGCTACGTCGGCGCCGAACAGGGACGCTTCGTCGACGGCGGCCCGGATCTGCTCCTCGGTGAGCTCGGGGGCGCCGGGCACGCCCCCGACCGTCATCACGGCGCCGGTGGCTATCAGCTTCACCAGGTCCGCGCCGCCCTGGAGCACGTGCCGCACCGCCCGGCGCACGTCGTCGACCGAGTCGACCACGCCGACCCGCAACTCGTGCGGCACGACGGCGTCGACATCGGGGGCCAGCCCGGTGATGTCCCCTCCGCCGCCCGAGCAGGTCACGTACGCTCCGGCGACTCGCATGCGAGGACCGGGCAGCCAGCCCGCGTCGATGGCATCCCGCAGCGCGACGTCGACGAACGCGCGGAACGTGCCCACGTCGCGCACCGTGGTAAAGCCCGCCTGCAGCGTGTCCCGCGCATTGCGGGCACCCGTGAGCGCCTCCTGCGCGCCGGTCCGTGTCAGCAGCTCCGCATAGCCGCGGCCATCATCGGGCTCGCCAACCAGGTGCGTATGACAGTCGATCAGGCCGGGCAGGAGAGTATGGCCCGGCAGATCCACCATGACCGGGCCTTCGGCCGGAGCGTCACCGGCGCCGGTCACCTCGGCGACGCGGTGACCGTCGATGACAACGGCGCGATCGGGCAGCAGTTCCCCGGTCAGCACGTCGAGCAGCGACCCGGGGCGGACGACCATGCGCTCAGAAGCAGGCATGCGGCAGTATAAGTTCCCCGGGATCCCTGGATGCCCGGCTTGCGGCTCCTGTTGATCCGCTGTGAACGTGACCCGGTGTGAATTTTCGAGATATAACTTGACGCCGCCCGCAGACGCGATACATCGTATGAGACGTGCCACGGCCCGGCTGGGCCGGGGCGGGATGGCGCGCCGGCTGGGGTGGCTGGCGGGTGACGCCGGCCCGGTCGGGAGCCCGGGCCCGATTCGTCTGCGCCGGGAGGATGGCGTGAGTCCAGCACGCTCGAGCAAGATCAGCCGGATCACCGCGTGGCCGTGCGGGCGGCGGACCAAGTGGCTGGTGGTCGTCTTCTGGCTGATCGTCGTCGCCGTGACCGGCTCACTCGCGGGAAAGCTGCAGGGTGCCGAGCGGAACGACGCCTCGTCGTACCTGCCGGCCAGCGCGGAGTCCACCCAGGAACTGAACCTGCAGGCCAAGTTCACCTCGCCGAACCTGAATCCGGCGGTCGTGGTCTACACCCGCTCGTCCGGCATCACCGCTGCCGACGTCCGCAAGGCCCGGGCGGACGCCCACCGCTTCGCTGCCCTGCCGGCCGTCCACGGCCGGGTGGCCGGCCCGATCCCGTCCAAAGACCATCAGGCCCTGGAGACGATCGTCGGGGCCGACCTCGGTTACAACGCCAACATCAGCGGCTTCGTCAGCGGCCTGAACGCCACGGCGTCGGCGGGCGACCCGGGGCTTGCCGTTCATATCACCGGCCCCGCCGCCAGCGCCGCAGACGAGATCAAGATCTTCAAGGGCATCGACACCACGCTGCTGTTCGCCACGCTGGCCGTGGTCGTCGCGCTGCTGCTGCTGACCTACCGCAGCCCGGTGCTGTGGGTCCTTCCGATCATGTCCGCCGGTGTGGCGCTGACCGTGGCCGAGGCCGTCATCTACCTGCTCACCCGGCACGGCCTGACCGTGAACGGGCAGAGCGCGGGGATCCTTGTGGTGCTCGTCCTCGGTGCCGGAACCGACTACGCGCTGCTGCTCATCGCCCGGTACCGGGAGGAACTGCGCCGGCACGAAGACCGGCACGAGGCAATGGCCATCGCGCTGCGGCGCGCCGGGCCCGCGATCATGGCAAGCGCCGCCACGGTGATCGCCGGGATGCTGTGCCTGCTCGTCGCCGACTCCGCCGACATCTCCGGGCTCGGCCCGGTGGCGGCGATCGGCATCGCGGTCGGCCTGATCGCCATGATCACGCTGCTGCCCGCGCTCCTGGTGATCTTCGGCCGGTGGGTGTTCTGGCCGATACGGCCCCGGTTCTCCTCGGCCGAGCCGACCGCGAGCGGGCTGTGGGCGCGGACCGGCCGCGCGATCGCCGGCCGGCCGCGGCTGGTCTGGGTGGTCACCGCGGTGCTGCTCGCCTGCGCCTCGCTCGGCCTCATCGGCTTCAAGGTCGGCTCGCTCACCACGGCGCAGTCGTTCCGCGGCACCCCCGCATCGGTGGCGGGCGAGCAGGTGCTGGCCCGGCATTTCCCGGCCGGCGGCGGCGAGCCGGTCGCGGTGATCGGCAACGCCCGGACCACGGCGGCGCTGCGCGGCGCGATGGCCGCGACCCCGGGCATCGCCGCGGTCTCCGCGCCGGAAACCAGGGATGGCCTGGTCTACCTGCAGGGCACGCTCACCAGCCAGCCGGTCAGCCAGGCCGCGTTCAGCACGGTCAGCCAGGTCAGGAACGCGGTGCACAAGATCCCCGGCGCGGACGCCGCGGTGGGCGGCGGCACCGCGGTCACCATGGACGTGGAGAGCTACGCCACCCGCGACCGCAACGTGATCATCCCGCTGGTGCTGCTCGTCGTCATGATCATCCTCGGCCTGCTGCTGCGGGCGGTGGCCGCCCCGCTGGTGCTGATCGGCACCGTGATCCTGTCGTTCGGTGCGGCGCTCGGCCTGTCCGCGCTCGCGTTCCGCCACCTGTTCGGCTTCGCGGGCGAGGACACCTCGGTGCCGCTGTTCATCTTCGTGTTCCTGGTGGCCCTGGGCATCGACTACAACATCTTCCTGATGACGCGGGTGCGCGAGGAGACAATCAGATCCGGGCCGGGGCAAGGGGCCATCACCGGCCTCGCCGCGACCGGCGGCGTGATCACGTCGGCGGGCGCGGTGCTGGCCGGCACGTTCGCCATGCTCGGCACGCTGCCGCTGGTGATCTTCACCGAAATCGGCTTCGCCGTCGCGCTCGGCGTGCTTCTCGACACGATCATCGTCAGGTCGGTGCTGGTCACCGCCCTGACGCTGGACCTGGGCCGCTGGATGTGGTGGCCGAGCCCGCTCGCCCGACGGCGCGCCACGGGCGAGCCCGTCACGTGCGCCACGCCCGGCGCCCCCGACGCGCCCGACGCGCTGCCCCGGGCTCCGGTGCGCTAGCAGCGCACTACCGGTGTTTGCTCCACTTGGGCCCGACGAACGCCCAGTTCGTCTCCCAGCCGGCCATCCGCCGACGGTTCATCAGCCACCGGACCACCAGCCCCACGGCGAGCAGCAGGACGGCAAGCGCGGCCGGGGCGATCAGCTCGGCCCCGACCTCGCGCTTGACCAGTTCGCCGTGCAGCAGCGGGGTGCCGGTCTGCCGGCCGGAGTCATCGACCCAGACCGGCACCGTCGTGCCCGCCTGGGCGCCCGGCGTCGCCGGGACCTGGCCGACCAGGGGCCGCCCGCCCGGCCCGGACCACCGGGCCGGCGCCTGAACATCGAAGCTCCACGACGTCCGCAGGTCGAAGTTGGGCAGCGCGGGCGCCGCCTTCAGCAGTACCGCTGGCACCTGATGCCATGACTGCTGGGCCCGCTGCTCGAGCCGCCCCTCGTGCTGCACCCACCGGCCGGCCGCTATCCAGGCCGCCGGCGCGCCGACCAGAAAAATCGCGAGCAGCAGGGCCGTGATCCATGCCTCGATCCGGTCTGTGCGCCGCCGCAGAGGGCTTCTGCCCATCCAGAGCCGCCGGCCGAGCCGCTTGAGCCGGCCCGTCCTCGCGAGCCGCCCGATCCGCACCGCTCTCTCCTCCGCATGCGAGTCCCCATGACCCCCGGGCCCAAGTCCCCATGACCCCCGGGCCTAATTGTTACTCCCGCTGTGGAGGCACTCGCGGCCGGGGTATGGCCCACGCCGGAGACAAAGATCACATGCGGGTCACCGCAGCATTACATGGTGATCACTTCGGCATTACATGGTGATCACTGCGGCGCCGGTGAAGCGCTCGCCGGCCAGATCCGCCACCGCCTGGTCCGCTCTGTCGAACGGATATGGGTTCACCGTGACCTTCAGCCGGAGGAGCTCGGCGAGCCGGAGGAACTCCTCCCCGTCGCCCCGGGTGTTGGACGTGACGCTGCGCAGCGTGCGCTCCTGGAACAGGTGCCGGTCATAGTTCAGCGAGGGGATGTCGGTCAGGTAGATCCCGGCGACGGCCAGGGTGCCGCCGCGGTCCAGCGCCGCCAGCGCCGGCGGGACGAGCGTGCCGACGGGCGCGAACAAGATCGCCGAGTCGAGCGGCTCGGGCGGCGGGTCGAAGGAGTCCTGTGCGGAGGCGACGCCGAGCTCGCGGGCCAGGCCGCGGGCCTTCTCGCCGCGCGTGAACACGTGCACGGCCGCGCCCTGCGCGATCGCCACTTGCGCGACCAGGTGCGCCGAGCCGCCGAATCCCCAGATCCCGAGCCTGCCGCCGGGCGGCAGGTCGGCGAGCTTCAGAGCCCGGTAGCCGATGATGCCCGCGCACAGCAGCGGCGCCAGCTCGGCGTCCGTGAAACCCTTCGGCAGCTCGTACACGTAGGCGTCGGCCGCGACCAGGTACTCCGCGTACCCGCCGTGGATGTCCCAGCCGGTGTAGATCGAGTTCGGGCACAGGTTCTCCCGGCCCCGGCGGCAGTACCGGCAGGACCCGTCCGTGCCCGCCAGCCAGGCTGCCCCGACCCGGTCCCCCGTGGTGAACCGGGAAACGCCGGAGCCGGTCGCGACCACCTCTCCCACGACCTCGTGGCCCGGCGTGACATCCGGTGCCCTGGGCGCCAGGTCCCCCTCGGTGAGGTGCAGGTCGGTCCGGCACACCCCACACCGCAGGACCCTTATCAGCAACTGGCCCGGGCCCGGCTCGGGAACCGGCCGCTCGATCAGCCGCAGCGGGCCGGTCGCCACCGGCCCGGGCTCATGAACCACCCACGCCCGCATGCAGCCAGGCTATGCCCCGGCGCCACGGTAGAATCACTGCCATGGCCTATCGACACGCCAGCACGACGACGCCGGGTGAATCCCGGCGCGACGCGGCGTGACCTGACCACGACCACGAGGCCCCGGGAGCAGCCATCCCGGGGCTTTTTCGATGCGCGCCAGCCACGGGAGGGTGTCTCCACACGGGCCTCGGACCACGGACGAGAACCGAGTAACGGAGGCACCGATGCACACCAACCAGCCACCCGCCGACCACCGGCGGATCGGCCGTGAGCTGCGGCTGTTCACCACCGATCCGCTGGCCGGCTCTGGCCTGCCGCTGTGGCTGCCGGACGGCGCGGTGATCAGGGCCGAGCTGGAGCGGCTGGCCGCCGAGGAGGCGGCCCGCGGCGGGTGCCAGCGGGTCTACACCCCTGTGCTGGCCAAGCGGGCGCTCTTCGAGCGTTCCGGCCACTGGGCCAAGTTCGCCGACGACATGTTCCCGCCGATGCGGGTGGGGGGCGAGGAGTTCATCCTGCGGCCAGCCAACTGCCCGCACCACGCCCTGGTCTACGCGGCGCAGCAGCGCAGCGTCCGTGATCTGCCGGTCCGCCTGTACGAGCTCGGCAGCATGTTCCGCAGCGAGCTGTCCGGCGTGCTCGGCGGGCTGTCCCGGGTCCGGCAGATCAACCTCGACGACACCCACGTGTTCTGCGCCCCGTGGCAGGTGCGGGACGAGATCGTGCGCGGCGTCGAGGCCGTGCACCGCTGCTACCGGCTGCTCGGCATCGACGTCGCGCGCTTGCGCCTGTCCCGGCGCGGCAGCGGCGACGGGTACCTGGGCGACGCTGGCCTCTGGGCCGGCGCCGAGCGCCAGCTCGCCGCCGCGCTCGGCGACCTCGGCCTCGATTTCGAGGACGCTCCCGGCGAGGCCGCTTTCTACGGGCCAAAGATCGATGTGCAGGTCACCGATCCGGCGGGCCGGGAGGAGACCTTGTCGACCGTCCAACTCGATTTCAACCAGCCGGAACGTTTCGACCTCCTGTTCATCGGCTCCGATGGCGTGAGCCAGCGGCCGGTGATGATCCACCGCGGGGTGCTTTCGGCGATGGAACGGCTGGTCGCGCACCTCATCGAGCAATACGCCGGGGCGTTCCCGCCGTGGCTCGCGCCGGTGCAGCTGCTGGTGCTTCCGGTCACCGACGCCAACGCGGGGCAGGCGCGGCTGGTCGCCGCCCGGGCGGCGGACGCGGGGCTGCGGGCCGGCTGGGACCCGGCGGACGCCACCCTGGGCGCCAGGATCCGCCGGGCCCACGAGCGGCGGATCCCGTACATCGCGGTGATCGGCGACCGGGAGGCGGAGAGCGACGCCGTCGCGCTGCGGCTGCGGGATGGCCGCCGTCCCGGCGGGATCGGCGTCGGCCGGCTGATCTCGGACCTGGCTGACCTGGTCGCCGGGCGCTGCGCAGACCTCGGCTTCCGGTGACGGCAGGGTCCGCACCCGCCCCGCTCCACCTCCACAACCCGGCGGGCTGGCCGCACCCGCTATCGTGGTCGGCCATGCATGGCCAGCAGGCCGACGCCGGCCACGCCGAGCCCGGCGCGCCGGGCGAGGCCGTGCTCGCCCAGGCGCTCGCCGCGTTCCAGAAGGTGCTCGGGCCGAGGCTGATCGCCGCTTACGCGCTCGGCAGCCTGGCGCACGGGGGTTTCAGCCCGCTCGTGAGTGACGTCGATCTCGGGCTCGTCCTCGACGACCCGTTCCGTATGAAAGACCGATTCACGATCCGGAACGTGTCCAGCGCCGTGCGCGCCGGCGGATCGCCCCTGCACCAGCGGCTTTCGGTGTTCTGGGGGACGCCCTCGACCCTGCAGGGCACGGTGAGCGGCGGCCGGTTCCCCCCGCTGGACCGGCTCGACCTGCTCGAGTACGGCCGGCTGCTGGCCGGGGCCGACGCCCTCGGCACCGTCGCGCGCCCCGGCCGGGCCGAACTGCTGGTGGCCGGCGCGCAGTTCGCGC
>JASHQP010000562.1 GCA_030039095.1 Streptosporangiaceae bacterium | reverse complement strand
GCGGGTCATCGTCGGCCGCCGGGCTAGTAGGGGACGCCGATCTTGCGCCATCTGCGGCCGCTGGTGCCGGGCTCGGCGGGCGGGACGGCTTTGCGGCTGCGGTAGACGATATAGGGCCGCCACAGGTACCACAGCGGGTAGCTCCAGGCGTGCACCAGCCGGCTGAACGGCCATACCGCCCAGATGACCCACGCGGCCGTGGCGTGCACCTGGTAGATGACCGGCGCGGTGGCGATCGCGTGCACGTCGGGGGAACCGGTGAACAGGCCGCGGAACCAGGGAGCGACCGTGGTGCGGTAGTCGTAGCCGTGGCCGAGCAGGTTCACCCCGATGGTCGGGGCGATGCCGGTCAGGATCACGACCAGCAGCAGGACCAGCGCGACGTAGTCCACCGGGCTGGTCGTGGCCCGCACCCTCGGCACCAGCAGACGCCGCCCGGCCAGCACCACCACGCCGGCGATGACCAGGACGGCGGCCAGCGTGCCGGCGCCGGCGGAGAACCACCGGTAGACGTTCTCGGGGATGCCGATCGCGTGGGTCCAGGCTTCCGGGATCAGGATGCCGATGACGTGGCCGCCGATCGCGGCGAACGTGCCGTAGTGGAAGATCGGGGACCCCCACTTGAGCAGGCGGCGTTCCTGCAGCTGGGTGGAGCGGCTGGTCCAGCCGAACTGGTCGTAGCGCCACCGCCAGATGTGGCCGACCACGAAGATGCCCAGAGCCAGGTAGGGCAGGCCGACCCACCAGAACAGCTGCAGCGCGCTCGCGTTGCTCACCGCGGCACCTCCTGCCCGGCCGGGGCGCGGCGGCCCGGGGGAACGGCCTCCTGAGACGTCCCGAGATACTCGGGCGGGGCGAACGGCTCCAGGCCGACGTCCTCGGCCGGCGGGCCGTCTTCCCACGCCCGCCGGACCAGGGCGAGGTCCGGGCGGCGCAGCGCGGGAAGCTGGGCGCAGAGCGCCTCGATCACCGCGGCGTAGGGCGAGCCGGCCTGGCGCAGCCCGCGCAGCAGGAGTTCCAGGTCGGCGCGGTGGGCGCGGAGGAGCTTCTCGCCGCTCGGGTGCAGGGCGGCGAAGTCCAGCACCAGCGGCAGGTAGTCGGGCAGTTCGCCGTCCGCCTCCACCGGCTCGAGCCCGGCGGCCCGGTAGGCGGCCTTGAACGTCAGCATGGCCATGCCGCGCTTGCGGGTGTCGCCGTACCGGTAGTACGTCAGGTACAGGGCGCAGCGGCGCCGCAGGTCGAAGGTCTCCACGTAGTGCTGCGCGACCTGGTCCGGATCGGTGGCGCTCAGCCAGGCCAGGAACTCGCCGAACGGCTTGCGGCTGGCCTTGGGTGAGCCGCCGGCGGCGGCCTCGAGATCGCCCAGGCCGTCGAACAGGGCCATGGTCGGGTACTGGAGCAGGACCGATGCGAGCTTGAACGGGCTGACCGCGCCGCCCGGCCCGGCCGCCGGTGTCATGACGCGCCCTCGCCGGGGAACAGGTGCGGGGCGCTGCCGCGGCCGTCCCAGCCGAGCAGGTTGAAGTGCAGCTGCCCGTCGTCGCCGCGGAAGGTCTGCCGGTCGCCCGGCCCGGCGGGGTGGAACGACTCGACGGAGCCGGGCGGCCCGCTGCCCCCCATCCCCGGCCCGCCGTCGTGATCCAGGCTGCAGAACAGCTGCTCGTGCTGGGCCATGAGCCGGCCGGCGTCCTCCGCGTGCGCGGGCGGGATGACGTACCGGTCGTCGTACTTGGCGATGGCCAGCAGCCGGTACAGGTCTTCCAGGTCGGCCCGGCCGGCCCCGACCGAGCCGGGCAGGTCCGGGTCTGGGTCGAGCCCGAGCTGGGCGGCGCGCATCAGCGCGCGGACCGCGGCAAGCTTGCGCAGCACCTGCCGGATGGTGTCGGCGTCCCCGGCGGTGAACAGGTTTGCCAGGTACTCGGCGGGGATCCGCAGCTGGTCGATGGCGGCGAATACCTGATCGGTGCCGGCGGCATCCCGCGCGTAGGCGTGGGCGACATCGGCGACGGGGGACAGCGGCGGGATGTACCAGACCATCGGCAGCGTCCGGTACTCCGGGTGCAGCGGCAGCGCGACCCGGTGCCGGACCGCCAGCGCGTACACGGGGGAGCGGACGGCGGCGTCGATCCAGTCGGCCGGGATGCCCTGCCGGGCGGCCTCGGCCGCGATCGCCGGGTCGGCGGGGTCGAGGAACACCGAGAGCTGCGCCGCGTGCAGGTCCTGCGGATCGGGGGTAGCAGCGGCGGCGAGCACCTTGTCGGCGTCGTACAGGAACAGGCCCAGGTAGCGCAGCCGGCCCACGCAGGTCTCGGAGCAGATCGTGGGCTGCCCGGCCTCGATCCGGGGGAAGCACAGCGTGCACTTCTCCGCCTTGCCGGTGCGGTGGTTGAAGTACACCTTCTTGTACGGGCATCCCGAGACGCAGAACCGCCAGCCCCGGCAGCGGTCCTGGTCCACCAGCACGATCCCGTCTTCCTCGCGCTTGTACATCGCCCCGGACGGGCAGGAGGCGACACAGGACGGGTTGAGGCAGTGCTCGCAGATGCGCGGCAGGTAGAACATGAACACCTGCTCGAACGCGAGCCTGACCTGGTCCTCGAGCCCTGCCAGGTCCGGATCGGCGGAGCCGTGCTCCGGCGCGCCGGCCAGGTCGTCCTCCCAGTTGCTGCCCCAGCGCGGGCTCATGTCCTTGCCGGTGAGGGCGGAGATGGAATGGGCGCTGGGGTTGCGGGTGCCGGCCGGGGCGTCGATCAGGGTCTGGTAGTCGTACGTCCACGGGTCGCCGTAGTCGTCGATCGACGGCAGGTCGGGGTTCCAGAAGATGGACAGCAGCCTGCGGAGCCGGCCGCCGGCCTTCAGCTGGAGGCGGCCCTTGCGGTCCAGGGCCCAGCCACCGTGCCACTGTTCCTGGTCCTCGTACCGGCGCGGGTAGCCGGTGCCGGGCTTGGTCTCGACGTTGTTGAAGTACACGTACTCCAGGCCCGGACGGTTGGTCCAGACCTGCTTGCAGGTCACCGAGCAGGTGTGGCAGCCGATGCACTTGTCGAGGTTCATCACCATCGCCATCTGGGCCATGATCCTCATCAGTACTCCACGTGCTGGGACCGGCGGCGGATCACCGTGATCTCGTCGCGCTGGCTGCCGGTGGGGCCGTGGTAGTTGAACGCGAACGTCTGCTGCCCGTACCCGCCGATCATGTGCGTGGGCTTGATCACCAGCCGGGTCAGCGAGTTGTCCGCGCCGCCGTGCCAGCCGGAGACCTCTGACTTCGGCGTCATCAGGTGCCGGTCCTTCGCGTGGTACATGAACACCGTCCCCTTCGGCATGCGGTGCGAGATGACGGCCCGGCAGGCGACCACCCCGTTGCGGTTGTACGCCTCGATCCAGTCGTTGTCCGCGACACCGATTGTCGCGGCGTCGGCCGGGCTCATCCAGATGACCGGCCCGCCGCGGAACAGCCGCAGCATGTGCAGGTTGTCCTGATACTCGGAGTGGATCGACCATTTCGAGTGCGGGGTGAGGTAGCGCACGGTGATCTCGGGCCGGCCATCCTCGGCCAGTCCCTGCTCACCGAAGTGCCGGATGTAGTTCAGCGGCGGCCGGTAGACGGGCAGCGCCTCGCCGTATTCGTGCATCCAGTCGTGGTCGAGGAAGAAGTGCATCCGCCCGGTGAGTGTGTGCCAGGGCTTCTTGCGCTCCACGTTGACCGTGAACGGAGCGTAGCGCCGCCCGCCGGTCTCCGACCCGGACCACTCCGGTGAGGTGATAACCGAGCGTGGCTGGACACCGATGTCTGCAAACGAGATGTGCTCGCCGGAGCGCTCCTCGGCCAGGTCTGCCAGGTCCACCCCGGTCCGCTGCTCCATCGAGCGCCAGGCCTGCATCGCCACCTGCCCGTTGGTGGTGCCGGACAGGGCCAGGATCGCCTCGGCCAGGTGCACGTCCCGCTCCAGCGACGGCCGCCCGTCGCCGGCTCCGCCGCGGATCACGCCGTTGGCCCGCCGCAGGTAGTCCATCGCCCCCGACGGCACCCAGCTAGCCCCCTTGACCTGGGTGCCGAGGGTGTCGATCAGCGGGCCGACGGCCGCCATCTTCTGAGCGACCTGGGTGTAATCGCGCTCGATCGTCACCAGCCTCGGCATCGTCACCCCGGGGATGGGCTCGCACTCGCCATGGGTCCAGTCCAGCGCCGACCCGCCGGGCTGGGCCAGCTCGTCCGGCGTGTCGTGCATCAGTGGCGCGGCGAGCACGTCGGTGCGGGTGCCCAGGTGCGTGACGGCAAGCCGGGAGAACTCCCTGGCGATGAGCGTGAACGCGTCGAAGTCGGTGCGGGTCTCCCACGGCGGCGCGATGGCCGGGTTGAACGAGTGCACGAACGGGTGCATGTCGGTGGTCGAAATGTCGTGCTTCTCATACCAGGTCGCGGCGGGCAGCACGACGTCGGCGTAGGTGCAGGAACTGGTCATCCGGAAGTCGATGGTGGTCAGCAGGTCGAGCTTGCCGCGCGGGGCTTGTTTCCGCCAGGTCACCTCGGCCGGGCGCAGGCCCTGCGGCGACTCCTGCGCGCGGACCGCGTCGTCGGCGCCGAGCAGGTGCCGCATGAAGTACTCCATGCCCTTGCCGGAGGAGCCGAGCACGTTGGCCCGCCAGATTGTCATCACCCGGGGCCAGTTCTCCGGCGCGTCCGGGTCCTCGGCGGCCCACCGCAGCCGGCCCGCCTTCAGCTCGTCGACGATGTAACCGGGCACCGGCTTTCCGGCCGCCTCGGCCTCGCCTGCCAGGTCCAGCGGGTTGCGGTCGAACGCCGGGTGCGACGGAGTCCAGCCCAGCCGTGACGCCTGCACCAGGCAGTCCGCGAACGTGCGCCCGGCGAACACCCCGCGGCCGAGCGGGCTGGCCAGCTCATCGGGCCCGAACGCCTCGTACCGCCACTGGTCGGTGTGGGTGTAAAAGAACGATGTCCCGGTCATGTGCCGAGTCGGCCGCTGCCAGTCCAGCCCGAAGGCCATCGTCGACCAGCCGGTAAACGGGCGGACCTTCTCCTGGCCCACATAATGCGCCCAGCCGCCCCCGTTCACGCCCTCGCACCCGCACAGCATGATCATGGTGAAGAACGTCCGGTAAATCTGGTCGGAGTGGTACCAGTGGTTGGTTCCGGCCCCCATGCAGATCATCGAGCGGCCCCGCGACAGCTCGGCGCTGCGGGCGAACTCCCTCGCCACCCTGGCCGCGGCCGCGGCCGGGACCGATGTGATCGGCTCCTGCCAGGCCGGGGTGCCCGGTGCGGACGCGTCGCCATAGCCGGAGGGCCAGTCCCCCGGCAGCCCCTCGCGGCCCACTCCGTACCGCGCCATCAGCAGGTCGAATACGGTGGTCACCAGCTTGTCGCCGAGCCGGATGGCGGGCACGCCGCGGCGGACGACCGATCCGCCCTCGGTCGGCCCCGCATCGAACCGCGGCAGGTCGACCGGCACCGCGTCGGAGTGCCGTCCATACAGGGTCAGCACCGGGTCGACTCCGCCCAGGTCCAGGTTCCAGCGCCCCAGGCCACCTGCTGAATACCGGAAGCCCAGCGAGCCATTGGGGATGACGGTGGCACCGGTTGCGGCGTTCTGGATGATGGGTTTATGGGCGGAACCCTCGGATGTGTCGCCGATGTCGGCGGCCGTCACGAACCGGCCCGGTATGTGGCCGTCGCCGCGCTCGGTCAGCGTGACCAGGAACGGCGCGTCGGTATAGGTCTTCACGTACTCGGTGAAATACGGAACCTGGCGGTCGCGGAAGAACTCGGTCAAGATCACGTGGCCCATCGCCATCGCCAGCGCGCCGTCGGTGCCCGGGGCGGCCGGCAGCCAGTCGTCGGCGAACTTGGTGTGATCGGAATAGTCCGGGGAGACCACCACGACCTTCTGGCCGCGGTAGCGTGCCTCGGTCATGAAATGCGCGTCCGGGGTCCGGGTGATCGGCAGGTTCGTGCCCCAGATCATCAGGTAGGCGGCGTTCCACCAGTCGCCTGATTCCGGCACGTCGGTCTGGTCGCCGAACACCTGCGGGGACGCGACCGGCATGTCCGCATACCAGTCGTAGAACGACAAGATCGTCCCGCCGATCATCGACAGGAATCTGGTGCCTATCGCGTACGAGACCTGCGACATCGCCGGGATCGGCGAGAACCCAACCACCCGGTCCGGGCCGTATTCCCTGACCGTGTGCACGTGCGCGGCGGCGATCAGCTCGCTCACCTCGGACCAGGTGGAGCGGACGAACCCGCCCTTGCCCCTGGCCTGCTTGTAGCGGGCGGACCGCTGCGGGTCACCGGTGATCTCCGCCCAGGCCTCGACCGGGTCGCCCAGGCGCTGCCTGGCCTCGCGCCAGAGCTGGAGCAGTTCGCCTCTGACGTACGGGTACCGGACGCGTGAAGGTGAGTAGGTGTACCAGGAGAACGACGCACCGCGCGGGCAGCCCCGCGGCTCGTATTCGGGTGAATCCGGGCCGGTGGACGGGTAGTCGGTCTGCTGGGTCTCCCAGGTGATGATCCCGTCCTTGACATACACCTTCCACGAGCACGACCCGGTGCAGTTCACCCCGTGCGTCGAGCGGACAACCTTGTCGTGCCGCCACCGCTCCCGGTAGAACTCCTCCGCGCCCCGCCCGCCCCGCCGGTGCACCTCCCGGAAGTCCGCGCTGGGATCGCCGCCGGGAACGAAGTACTGCGCCCGGCGCAGCAGGGCCTCCACTGGCTCCCCGCCCGGCAGCAGCGGCGCCAGCAGCACGCCGCCACGGATGCCACGCGGCCCCCTCGCCGCGCCGTCCGCCGGTTTGTGCTGCGAATCCGGTTTGCTCACCCCAGCCATCCGATCCGTGGGACATCCCACTCGAGCCCAGCAACCACCTATACCATCCCCGCATCTGGTGCCGTGGCTTGCCTGTTACCGCCACGGACTTGTGCCATGGCCGGCCGGGCGGGCGAACTGGGCCGATCTAGAACAGAACCTCGTCCACCGGGCGGCGCACGGTCACGGCCTTCTCGCTGGTCGCGCCCAGCCTGAGCACCATCTGCGGGTAGGCATGGCCGCTGAGATGGATGCGGATGAAGTCGCGCAGCAGCGGTATCTCCAGCGGCTGGCTGTGCAGCGCGGCCGCCACGTTGTAGCTGCTGGCGACCAGCAGGACCCGCTGCAGCGCCTGGCCCGCGTGGATCCAGTCACTCGGCTGGTCGACGCTGGTGGTGAGCAGCCCCACCACCCCGGCGGACCGCAGCACCGGCTCCCCGGCACTGGGCGGCAGCCCCCATCCGTGGCCGTGCGCGTAGTCGCGATCGCGGAAGCTCGGCTCGGTGTGCTCCGGCTGCGCTGGGTAAGCGGTCGGCGGGACGCCGTCCTGCCGGTGGCTGCCGGGACCCGGCGCCCACCGGGCCTCCTCCCTGGCCCTTTCGCTGTCGAGCCTCAGCGCATAGTCCCCGGCCTCCACGACCGCGGCAAGGGCCCCTGCCCGCTGCTGGTCCTGCACCAGCAGGCTCAGCGTCGCGTTCTCCTTGGCGGCCTGCCCGGGCAAGATGGCCAGCAGTTCATCGGGCAGCGGCGTGGGATCGAACCCGCCACGGTGCGTGCGGCGCCGGGTGATCTGCTGGAACAGTTCCTTCTCGTAGTCCAGCGGAGGAACCGTCTGGTCCCAGGCCACCCGCGCGACCAGATTGGGCAGGTCGTGGTCGGGCAGCAGCCGAACCTTGGGCACCCAGCCCAGATAGCGCAGGGCTACGCGCATGTTGAACAGTGCCGCACCGCAGCTGATCATCATCTCGCGGCCGCCGGGATCGGCAACCATGAGCTGCCGCTCGTTGTTGGCGCTGATGCTTATCTCGTGCTCGCCATGGTGAAACCGCCAGGGCTGGGTGTTGTGCACGGACGGGGCGTTCACCGCCGCGTCGGCGACGAACCGTGCTATGTCCTTCGCCGTGGCGGCTTCGGTGGGCGCCACCCCTGAGGGCGCCTCGAAGATGTCCATCACGTCTCCCGTTGCTGTCGAGAACTGATCGCCTGGTTCCGTCCATGGGATCGCGGGAACCGGTCACCCGCACAGGTCCGAAGGTCAGAAGCTCGGCAGGACCTTTGGCCCTAGAACGGGGAACGCGTGGCCTCTACCGTCGCCGGACCCACGGTGGGACGTTGCGATCGGAGGCTGCCGGAGGCCGGTGGCCCGGTCAGCAGGAGGAAGAAATGCCCGGAATCATCGTAGGTATCGATGGCTCGCACCATTCAACCCGGGCGCTCGAGTGGGCGCTCAGGGAGGCGGCGCTTCAGCACGCGCCGCTCACGGTGCTCACCGTCCACCTGGTCCCTGCCAGCCCGTGGACCGGGAACCCGGTCCTTCTGGAGCAGGATGCCGATGATCAAGAAAAGATGCTGAAGGCCGCGGAGGAACTGACGCAGAAGGCGCTGAGTCAGCTTGGCGAGGCGCGGCCGGAATCCGTCACGGTCCGGTCGATCAGCGGATTTCCGGCTCGGGAACTCATCGAGGAATCCAAGGATGCGGACCTCGTTGTCGTCGGATCTCGCGGTGCGGGCGGGTTCGCCGCACTCATGGTCGGCTCGGTCAGCAGCCAGGTCGTGGGGCACGCGCACTGCCCCGTCGTCGTGGTCCCGACCGGTCGGTAACAGGCGTCGCCGGGCGCGGGTACTCGCCGTGCCCGGCGGAAGGCCGGTCAGGCGCCCAGGTGCCTGGCCAGGAACGTGATCGGCCCTGCGCGTCGGCGTCGAAAGCCCGGTACAGCGTGAGGCCCAGCAGCTTGGCGATGTCCATAATGCGGCATTCTGCACTGGCCGCCCCGGCCGCGTCGGCCCGGGGGGCGTTCACTACGGCACGCG
>JASHQP010000561.1 GCA_030039095.1 Streptosporangiaceae bacterium | reverse complement strand
AGCTCCGGCAGGGCTGCGGCCAGGGCCACCCCGGCGGCGAGCCCCACCGACGACTCCACCGCGCTGGAAACGACCACCGGCAGCTCGCACGCCGCGGCGATCCGCAGCGCCGCGCGAACCCCGCCGAGCGGCTGGACCTTGAGCACCACGATGTCCGCTGCACCGGCTGCGCGGACCGCCATCGGGTCCTCGGCCCGCCGGATCGACTCGTCGGCGGCCAGCGGAACGTCCACCAGGCGGCGCAGTTCGGCGAGCTCCGCCAGGCTGGCGCACGGCTGTTCTGCGTACTCGAGGCCGAACCGATCCAGGGCGCGCAACATACGTACCGCATGCTCGACGCTCCAGCCGCCGTTCGCGTCGACCCGGATCCGCCCGGACGGGCCGAGCGCGTCCCGCACGGCCTCTACCCGCGCCAGGTCATCGGAATCCGGCTGGCCGGTGTCGGCCACCTTGACCTTTGCGGTCCGGCAGCCCGACCCGGCGGCGATCTCGTGCGCCCGGGCCGGGCCGACGGCGGGCACGGTCACGTTCACGCCGACCCGGTCGCGCAGCGGCGGCGGCCAGCCGGTGCACGCGGCCTCGAGAGCGCAGGCGAGCCAGCGGGCACACTCGCGCGGCCCGTACTCGGGGAACGGCGAGAACTCACCCCAGCCCGCCGGGCCCCTGATCAGCGCGCCCTCGCGCACGGTGATGCCGCGGAATCTGGTGGGCATCGGTATCGCGAACGCGCGGACCGTCGGCAGCAGCCCGGCAAGCCGGTGCTCGGTCACGGCCGCCGCGGGAGCCTGGCGAACTCAGGGACGCGCTCGTGCCCGTCGACCACTGCGCCGTCTCCCTCACCGCGATGCCGGATCTGACCGGATTAACCTTACGACCGTGACGACCCGCCCCCTGCACGCGGTCCTGCTGCCCCCGGCCGACACCGCGGGGCGGATGCTCGAGGCACTGGCCGCCGCCCTGGACGGTACCGGGCCGGCGATCCTGCCACTCGATCCGGGCCTGCCCAGGTCCAGGCTCGCCGCCCTGATCGAGGCTCTTGGCCCGTCCGTCATTGAATCGTCCGACGGGCCCGAACGCAACACTGGTGCTTTCCCTGGCGGCGATGCGGCGGGTGGCGTCGCGCCGGACACGGCCGTGGTGATCGCCACCTCTGGCTCCACCGGCGAGCCCAAGGGCACCGAGCTGTCCGCGGCCGCCCTGCTCGCCTCGGCCCGGGCCTCGCTGCGGCGCATCGGCGCCGGCGAGGGCGAGCGGTGGCTGTGCTGCCTGCCGGCGTTCCACATCGCGGGAATCCAGGTCCTGGTGCGGTCGCTGCTGGCGGGCGCCGAGCCTGTGGTGGTGACCAGGCTGGGACCCGGCACGCTGGCGGCCAGCGGCTGCGCGCACGTCTCCATGGTGCCGACTCAGCTGCGCAGACTCGTGGAGGCCGGGGACGACCTGACCGCCGTGGCGACGATCCTCCTCGGCGGGGCCGCTCCGGGGGCGGGGCTGGTGGACGCCGCGCGCGCGGCCGGCGCCCCGGTCGTGACCACCTACGGGATGAGCGAGACCTGCGGCGGCTGCGTGTACGACGGCGTGCCGCTGGACGGCGTGTCGGTGGACATCGCAGCGGGCGGGCGGATCCGGATTGCCGGGCCTGTGCTGTTTTCCGGGTACCGGCTGCGCCCCGATCTGTCCGCCGCCGCCCGCGATGGCCGCTGGTTCATCACGTCGGACCTCGGCGCGTTCGGCCCGTCCGGCGAGTTGCTGGTCCGCGGCCGGGCCGACGATGTGATCAACACCGGCGGTCACAAGGTGGTCGCGGCCGAGGTCGAGGCCGTGCTCGGAAGCTGCGCCGGGGTGCGGGACGCCGCGGTGGTGGGACGGCCGGATCCGGAATGGGGCGAGGTCGTCACCGCGGTGGTGGTCCCGGCCGACCCGTCGGCACCCCCGCTGCTGGCCGACGTCCGCGCGCACGTCCGCACGCGGCTGCCCGGCTACGCCGCTCCGGCAGCCCTGGTGCTCGTGCCAGAACTGCCCATGCTACCTTCTGGTAAACCCGACAAGGCTGCGCTCAGAGCCAGGATGGCCGCCGTGACACGGCTGTAACAGGCCGTCTGCGGGCGCGCGATACCCCCACGGGAACAAACGACCGCGCTGAGCGTTAAAGATAGTGCCCGCGCTGCACAATACCAAGTGCCGCGGGACCCCGTTAACCCCGATGGCGCCGCCCCGGTGGTGCAGGAGGGGCGCGTGCACGATGCGCGCACGAGGAAAGGGAGGTGTCTCATGCCGAGGACCGCGGCCGCCGCGTCGCAGCGACGCGACGATGAGGCAGCCACAACTGGCCTGGACGAGCTGATTCAGCGCGGGCGCGGCCAGGGTCATCTGTCCCTTCCCGACCTTCGCGCCGCGTTCGAGCAGGCTCAGATCTCCCCCACTGAAGCCAGGTCCATCATTCGCGAACTCACCGAGGCCGGCGTTCAGCTCGGTAACGACCAGCCGGAGGCTCCCGTGCAGGCTGCCACCCTCCCTTCGACCGGCGC
>JASHQP010000560.1 GCA_030039095.1 Streptosporangiaceae bacterium | reverse complement strand
GCCTGCCGGTCTGCCTGTCCGCGATGCCGATGAGCATGAACTGCTCGGCCAGGAACTCACCCGAGGCCCACCCGTCATAGGCGGCCTGCCGCAGCCCATGCGCGATCTTGCCCAGCAGCGCGTTGCCGCCGTAAGAAGAGCCGAAGTGCAGAATGGTCCGCTCGTCGGCGAACGTAACGAAGTAGCGCTTGTCGTCGGGCGTTCCCTGGCCAAGGGTCTCCAGGTCGCCGGTGACGTGCACCGCGCGGACGAAGCTGCCGGGGTCCGCGAGGTTGTCGATGTACTCCACCCCGACGCGTGCCATGCGGATCATGTGCAGCGCGACCGTGCGGGTGTCGGTGAGCTGCACGCCCGCTGCGTACCGCTCGAGCGGCGACCCGACCGGCGCCATCAGGTACGGCACGACGTACATCGTCTTTCCGGCGGACGCACCGCGCATGAGGCCCTCGAGGAGCAGGCGCATCTCGTCGGCCGGGTGCCAGTTGTTGTAGACGCCCTTGTCGTCGGGGTTGCTCGTGGCGACGATCGTGCGCTCCTCCGAGCGCGCGGTGTCCTTGACGTAGCTGCGTGAGTAATACAGTCCCTCGCCGGCGGGCACGATTTCCCCTTCGGCGAGGGCCTCGCTGATGAGCCGCGCGTCGTCGGCCGCGCTGACGACCTCGATCCGCGCGGCTCCGGTGAGCTCGGCCCAGTACCGCACGTACTCGCGGACGTGAACGTTTCTCAGTCCCGCCCCGTCAAGTGCTGCGTGCACGTCGACCATCGCCCGTCCTCTCGGCTGCCTGAAGGGGTTTTCAACTCTGTATGTTGCGAGAAGGATATAGACAGCGACGCGTGAGCGCCGGACTGCGGTGCCGTTCCTCAGCGAAGGCTGAGCTCATTGGCAGGCTGGGCGGCGTGAGGGCTGTCCCTTTCGGGATCGAAGATGTTAACGTTCCGTTATGGGGGAACTACGCTGCGTTGATGGATCCATTCTGGCGGTTACCGCCGTGGCGTGTAATGACCGGCTGGGCATGCCCTATGAGATCACGCTCGACCTCCGGCGCGGCCGCAAGCCCTTTGCTTCGGTCGGCGAACGATGCGGCTTCCGGCTGGCCCGGCTAGCTGCCAGTGTCGCCGCGGCGCGCCAGGATCTGGCTCAGGCCGCGGCGTGGCCCGATCCGGACGACCGGTTCCCCGAGCCGGGGCAGCCCGGCTCGTCTGCCCCGGCGGTGGGCCCGGGGTTCCGTCCGGGAGAGCGCGAGTACTTCTCGCTCCGGTCGAGGGAGCGGTCCGACTTGCCGGGCAGCGGAGAGTTCCGCTGCGTGCTCCGGGACTCGGCGGAGTGGCTCGGTGGCCAGCGGCCGGGCTGGCGTCTTACCCGCCGGGCGGTCGTCGAGGCATGGGGGTCTGATGGGATTGGCGTGCGAGCCGTCCTGACCTCAGCCGAACTGGTGACATTCTTGGATACGGTGCTTAGGGAACCGGGCGGTGCCGCGGTCGCAGGCTGGGCGTCCGGCGCGAAGGCGACGACAGCCAGGATGAGGCGGGCCGGGTTCGGCAAGCCATCCTGGCGGCAGCGAGGAAGGGTGCGGGATGGGAGTACGCGATCTCGCCTACCGGCTCTACGAGCACAGAATCGAAGCGTCGCTTTCGCCTCGGGCGATCCCCAGGCACGTTGGGGTGATGTGCGACGGTAACCGCCGCTGGGCCCGCTCGGCGGGCCTGGCCGATGTCAGCAGCGGTCACCAGGCGGGCGCCGACAAGATATTCGAGGTGCTGCAGTGGTGCCGGCAGACCGGCGTCGAGGTCGTCACCCTCTGGCTGCTCTCGACCGACAACCTGGCACGGCCCTCTACCGAGCTCGAGCCGCTGCTGCGGATCATCGAGGACACCGTCCGCGGGCTCGTCGCGCAGAACTGGCACGTGAACCCGATGGGTGCCCTCGACCTGCTGCCCGCCGACACCGCCCAGGTGCTCAAGGACGCGGCCGACGCCACGGCGAACGAGGGCGGGCTGCTCGTCAACGTCGCCGTCGGGTACGGGGGCAGGCGGGAGATCGCCGATGCCGTGCGTTCGCTGCTGCAGGACCACGCCACTCGGGGAACCACGATCGAGGAACTCGCCGAGGTTCTCGACGTGGAGCACATCGCCGAGCACCTGTACACCGCCGGGCAGCCCGACCCCGATTTGGTCATCCGGACCTCGGGTGAGCAGCGCCTCGGGGGGTTCCTGCTCTGGCAGAGCGCCCATTCCGAATTCTATTTCTGCGACGCCTACTGGCCGGCCTTCCGCCGGGTGGATTTCCTGCGCGCGCTGCGTTCCTATGCCGCGCGGCAACGCCGGTACGGCGCCTGAAAAGGCGGTCTGCCGCCTGGCGGCCGCAGCGGGCCCGGCGGGCGCCGGCGGTCGCGGGATCAGCCCGCTGACCAGTGAGCACGCCCGATGTCCGTCACGTTAACAGCACGTGGTGGTACTTCCGGGGAACGGCTCACCGAGGGTAACGTCTTACGTGACGGGTGGTGTGTAGCCGCCCGCCGGGAAGGCCCTCGAGATCCTCGAGCTTCGCGTCCTGGTACGCAGGCGTGGTGAGCGAAGGGCCGGCGCCCGGCCCGTTGCTGGCCGGTCCCGGTCCGTTGGCACGTCTGTCCCAATGTGGCGCCCCGAGCGCCAAGAGGAGAGCGAGTGGCCAGTTCCTCAGCGCGTCGCACCTATGTCCTGGACACCAGCGTCTTGCTCGCCGACCCGGCGGCCATCGGCAGATTCGCCGAGCACCGAGTGGTCCTCCCTGTGGTGGTCATCACCGAACTCGAGGCCAAGCGTCACCACCCGGAACTCGGCTTCTTCGCCCGGCAGGCACTGCGTTTCCTGGACGACCTGCGGGTCGAGTACGGCAGGCTGGACGCCGACCTCCCGGTCGGCGACCTGGGAGGCACGGTACGTGTCGAGCTGAACCACACAGACCCGACGGTCCTGCCGGCAGGGTTCCGCCTTGGTGACAACGACACCAGGATCCTCTCCGTGGCCCGCAGCCTGGCGGCCGAGGGCGAGAGCGTGGTGCTGGTCAGCAAGGATCTGCCGCTCCGGGTGAAGGCCGCCGCGATCGGCCTGACCGCGCAGGAGTACCGGGCCGAGCTCCCCGCCGACTCCGGCTGGACCGGTATGCGCGAGCTTGACGTCACCGCCGCGGAGATCGACGAGCTGTACGCCAGCGGGCAGCTGGACTGCGCCGCGGCGCGGGAGCTTCCCTGTCACACCGGCCTGGTGCTGGTCAGTGGGGCGTCCGGGGCAGGCAGCGCGCTCGGCCGGGTTCAGCCGGACAAGTCGGTGCGGCTGGTCCGCGGCGACCGCGAGGTGTTCGGCCTGCGCGGCCGGAGCGCCGAGCAGCGAGTGGCCCTCGACCTGCTGCTCGATCCGGACGTGGGGATCGTATCGCTGGGCGGCCGGGCCGGGACCGGCAAGTCCGCGCTGGCCCTGTGCGCCGGCCTCGAAGCCGTGATGGAGCGGCGCCAGCACCGCAAGCTGGTCGTGTTCCGGCCGCTGTATGCGGTGGGCGGCCAGGAGCTCGGCTACCTGCCCGGCTCCGAGGCGGACAAGATGAACCCGTGGTCGCAAGCGGTCTACGACACGCTGTCGGCCGTCACCTCCCAGGACGTGATCGACGAGGTGCTGAGCAGGGACATGCTCGAGGTTCTGCCGCTGACCCATATCCGCGGGCGGTCCCTGCATGATTCGTTCGTGATCGTGGACGAGGCGCAGTCGCTCGAGCGCGGTGTATTGCTCACCGTGCTTTCCAGAATCGGCAGCGGGTCCCGGGTGGTGCTGACCCACGACATCGCGCAGCGGGACAATTTGCGGGTCGGCAGGCACGATGGGGTAGTTGCCGTAATCGAGAAACTCAAGGGCCATCCGCTTTTTGCGCACGTTACCCTGATTCGTTCCGAGCGCTCGCCGATAGCGGCGCTGGTCACAGAGATGCTGGAGGACGCCGTTCTTTAGGTGTTACCAGGCGGAATTCCCGCATAACTCCTTCTCTAGTCTTTACTAGGTTTTGCCTTTGACCGCGCTCGCAGTACCGACTCTGGCACGGTACGGTTATGCGCGTCATGACTCATTCACCTGGCATTCCAGCAGATGCTGCCGGGCAGGATTCTGTTAAGCACGAACCGATTTCGGTGGTTATGCCGGTAAGGAATGAGGAACAGAGCCTGGCGGAATCCGTGCGCAGCGTGCTCGGCCAGGATTACCCGGGCGAGCTGGAGGTCGTGCTCGCTGTCGGCCCCTCCCGGGACCAGACTCTGCGGCTGTCCGAGCGGATCGCCGCCGCCGACCCGCGCGTCACCGTGGTTCCCAATCCGACGGGCCACATCCCGTGCGCGGTCAACGCGGCGATCAAGGCGTCCCGGCACTCGATCGTGGCCAGGGTCGACGGGCACGCCCTGCTGCCGCAGGGCTACCTGCGCACCGCGGTCGCCCAGCTGCGCAGGACCGGCGCTGCCAACGTCGGCGGGATCATGGCCGCGGAGGGCGTAACCCCCTTCCAGCAGGCGGTTGCCTGGGCGATGACCTCCCCGTACGGGGTGGGGGCGTCCAGGTTTCACACCGGCGGGCAGCCGGGGCCGGTCGACTCGGTCTATCTGGGCGTGTACCGCAGGGCCGCGATCGAGCAGGTGGGCGGCTATGACGAGACCTACCTGCGCGCCGAGGACTGGGAGCTCAACCACCGGATCCGGCTGGCCGGGGGGGTCGTGTGGTTCGAGCCGGCGCTCCGGGTCACCTACCGGCCACGGGCGAGCGTCCGCATGCTCGCGGCGCAGTATTTCCACTACGGCCGGTGGCGCCGGGTGGTGGCGCGGCAGCACGCCGGCACGATCAACCCGCGGTACCTGGCGCCCCCGGCCGCCGTCCTGGTGATGGCGATCGGGGCGCTGGCGGGGATCGCGGGACTCGCCGGCCTGCTCGGCGACGCCGCCGGGATCTGGCCCACGATCCTGGCCTGCGGGTTCGCTGTCCCAGCTCTGTACGTGGCGGGAGTGATCGGCGTCGGCGCGATGGCGGTGCGTCACCTGCGCCCGGGAGTGGCGGCGCGGGTTCCCCGGGTGCTGGCAGCGATGCACATCGCCTGGGGGGTTGGCTTCCT
>JASHQP010000559.1 GCA_030039095.1 Streptosporangiaceae bacterium | reverse complement strand
GGGCCGGCAGGGCCGGCCCTCGCCGTCGGCACGGCTTTCGTCGGCCAGACCCGGCTCAGGTGATTGGAGGGTGAGATGATCGCGCACCTGGACGGGACGGTGTCCGGCGTGGCGCCGGACGGCGCGGTGATAGACATCGGCGGCGTCGGGCTGCTGGTGCAGTGCACGCCGGGCACGCTGGCCGGCCTGCGCGCCGGCGAGCGGGCCCGGGTCGCGACCTCGCTGGTGGTCAGGGAGGACGCACTGACCCTGTACGGCTTCGCCAGCGAGGACGAGCGGAACACGTTCGAGCTGCTGCAGACCGCGAGCGGGGTCGGGCCCCGCCTGGCCCTGGCGATGCTCGCCGTGTTCACCCCGGACGCGCTGCGCCGGGCGGTGGCCACCGAGGACCTGACCGCGCTGACCACGGTTCCCGGCATCGGCAGGAAGGGCGCGCAGCGGATCGTGCTGGAACTGGCCGGGCGGCTGGGCCCGGCGGGGGAGGCGCGAGTGGGTGCATCGGCGGGTGGCGCCTCGAACGGGACCGTGGCTCCGTGGAGAGAGCAGGTGCGGGCGGGCCTGGTGAGTCTGGGCTGGCAGGCGCGCGAGGCCGACCAGGCGATCGCGGCGGTCGAGCCGGAGCTGAGCGGCGCGCCCGACGGCCAGGCCGTTGACGTTTCGGTGGCGTTGCGGGCGGCCCTGCGGGTGCTGGGGCGGCCGTGACCGGGGGCGCCGGGGGCTTCGGGCCGGATGGCGAGGAGCGCGTCGTGTCCGCGGTCGCCGACGCCGACGACCGGGTCATCGAGGGCGCGCTGCGGCCCAAGCGGCTGAGTGAGCTGGTCGGCCAGAATCGGGTGCGCGAGCAGCTGTCCCTGGTCCTCGAAAGTGCGCTGCGCCGCGGCAAGCCACCGGATCACGTGCTGATGTCCGGGCCGCCGGGCCTGGGCAAGACCACGATCGCGATGATCATCGCCGCCGAGCTCGGCGCGCCGCTGCGGATCACCAGCGGCCCGGCGATCGAGCGGGCCGGCGACCTCGCCGCCGTGCTCTCCACGCTCAGCGAGGGCGAGGTCGTGTTCATCGACGAGATCCACCGGGTGGCCCGGCCCGCCGAGGAGATGCTGTACCTGGCGATGGAGGACTTCCGGGTCGACGTGGTGGTGGGCAAGGGCCCCGGAGCGACCACGATCCCGCTGCAGATCGCGCCGTTCACGCTCGTCGGGGCCACCACGCGGGCCGGGCTGCTGCCCGCGCCGCTGCGGGACAGGTTCGGCTTCACCGCGCACCTCGACTTCTATGGCCCCGAGGAACTCGGGGTCATCGTGCGGCGCTCGGCCGGCCTGCTGGGGGTGTCCCTGCGCGACGACGGCGCCGACGAGATCGCGGGCCGGTCCCGCGGCACTCCCCGGATCGCCAACCGGCTGCTGCGCCGGGTCCGGGACTACGCCGAGGTGCGGGCCGACGGGGTGGTGAACCGGGCGGTGGCCTGCGCCGCGCTCGAGCTGTACGAGGTGGACGACGACGGCCTCGACCGGCTCGACCGCGCGGTGCTCTCCGCGCTCGTGCGCCGGTTCGCCGGCGGCCCGGTGGGCCTGTCCACCCTCGCGGTGGCCGTTGGCGAGGAGGCAGAGACCGTGGAGGTGGTGGTCGAGCCGTTCCTGGTCCGGCTCGGCCTGATGGCCAGGACCCCGCGCGGCCGGGTCGCAACCCCGTCCGCCTGGCAGCAGCTCGGCCTTGACCCCCCGGCGCAAAATTACGCCGGTCCGGCGACCCTATTCGGCTGAAGACGTGGCGTTAAGGGCACTATGCCGGATAACAGCCGGTCGCAGCATGGTCACGATCACTGCTCAGACCCCGTAGCCTGTTGGTGCGTCGCTTGTGCGCCGCTAAACTTCGGCAGTTGGTCAACAACAGCCGCCCGGCGCCGGTGCGGACCTGCGCCCGGACCCGGTTCGTCGGCCACCGCGCACTCAACTGGAAGGAAGCCCCGCCATGGGGAACATTTATCTCGCGGCCGCAACGAAGTCGTCGAGCACCAGCCTCCTGCCCATCATCATCATCGTCGTCCTGTTCATGCTCGTGTACATGACGATGACCCGGCGCTCCCGCGCGCGCCGGGCCCAGCAGCAGCAGACCGACATTGTGCCGGGCACCGCGATCCGGACGACGGCCGGCATGTACGGCACCGTGACCTCGGTGGTGGACAACGACGACGTCATGGTGGAGGTCTCTCCCGGGGTGAACATCCGGATGATGAAGCGGGCGGTGGTCCCGGTGCCGCAGGACGCCAGCACCGGCGTGCCGCCCGAGCCGGCCCCGCACACAGAGCACACCGAGGACGAATCTGCCACCGCCTCGGCCGATGACCACGAACAGCGCGCCGACGACTGGAATCCTCAGGACAGGAACATCTAGCGGCGGCTCCGGCCGGCCCGACCTAAGGGAACTAGCGGAAAGTGGCACCCCCGACACCCACGTCCAGGCCAGGACGGTACCTCGCCGCACTGGCCGTCCTGATCGTCGTCATGCTGCTCGGCGTCCTGGCCGGCTCGCTGGCGCAGCCGTCCAACTGGCACAAGCGTTTCAAGGTCGGCCTCGGCCTGGACCTGTCCAGCGGCACCACGGTGACGCTGAAGGCGGTGCCGCCCAAGGGGACGAGCGCCGCCCAGCTCGCGAACGACATGACCACCGCGCAGTCGATCATGCTGAGCCGGGTCAACGGGGCCGGCTTCAGCGGCCCGTCGGTGACCACGCAGGGCACGAACCTGATCAACGTCACCGTGCCCGGCCAGGGATCGAAGCAGGTCATCGACCTGGTCGGCACCACCGCGCTGCTGCGGTTCCGCCAGGTGCTGCTCGAGGCAGAAAACGAGACCTCGGCGAGCGCGACACCCACGCCGACGCCGACACCGACGCCGAGCTCGTCGCCCTCGCCGACCCCGTCGGCGTCCGGCAAGGCGAGCTCGTCGCCGACCCCGTCGTCCGGCGCGCTCGGCGACCCCGGAACGGCAGGCCACGGGCTGTCGGTGAGCGCGGCCAAGCTGGGTGCCAAGGCCAAGCCGAAGGCCTCGGCCTCGCCATCGCCGACCCCGTCGGCGAGCACCTCGCCGTCATCGTCGGAGAAGCTGTCCACCACGGCGGACGGGGAGGGCGACGCCAGCGCGCTCAGCGCCTCGACGAAGGCACTGTTCAACAAGCTGAACTGCGCGGACAGCAACTGGAAGGCAAAGATCTACGGGGACAACCCGAACAACTATGACAACACGAACGATCAGGTCGTTACGTGCTACAACGGGATCAAGTACGCCCTCGGCAAGGCGATCGTGACCGGGTCGGATCTGAAGCTGGGCGGGGCGTCGGCCCAGCTGCAGGACAACGGCGACTGGTACGTCGACCTCACCTTCAACGGCACGGGCACCAAGAAGTTCGCCACGTTCACGTCGGACCTGTACAGCAAGTACGCCGGCTCCAGCACCGAGCCGCTGAACTACTTCGCCGTGGTGCTGGACGGCACGCCGGCCTCGGTGGCGTACATATCGAGCGCGATCACCACGGGCAACGGCCAGATCGAGGGCACCTTTACCGAGGCCGAGGCCGATCAGCTGGTCAACGTGCTGAACTACGGCGCGCTCCCGCTGGCCTTCCAGGAGGTGTCGCAGCAGACGGTCAGCGCCGAGCTCGGCTCGACCCAGCTGCATGCCGGATTGCTCGCCGGAGCCGCCGGGCTGTTTCTCGTCGTGGTGTACGCGTTCCTCTATTACCGCGGTCTGGGCATCGTCTCAGTTTCCAGCCTGGCGATCTCGGCGCTGCTCACCTACCTGTCGGTGGTGCTGCTCAGCGACTACGAGAAATTCACGATCTCGCTGGCGGGCATCGCGGGCCTGATCGTCGCGATCGGGATCACCGCCGACTCCTTCGTCGTGTTCTTCGAGCGATTGCGTGACGAGGTGAGGGACGGCAAGTCGCTGCGGGCCGCCGTCGAACGCGGCTGGCAGCGGGCCCGGCGGACGATCCTGGTCTCCGACTCCGTGTCGTTCATTGCCGCCGCCGTGCTGTACAAGTTCGCGGTCACCGACGTGCAGAACTTCGCGTTCACGCTGGGCCTGACCACGCTGGTCGACGTGATCGTCGTGTTCCTGTTCACCAAGCCGATGGTGTCGCTGCTGGCCAGGACCGAGTTCTTCGGCGGCGGCCACCGGCTGTCCGGGCTCGACCCGGCCAGGCTCGGCGCGCGCTCGCCGTGGCGGGGCACCAGACGCCAGGCCGTCAGGCGGCAGCCCGGGCAGGCGCCCGGTGGCGCCGCGACG
>JASHQP010000558.1 GCA_030039095.1 Streptosporangiaceae bacterium | reverse complement strand
TCGGCAGCCGCGCCGCGCCGCTCGTCGTTGGACAGGCCGAAGCCGGTCACGCCGTGTCCGGCGTAGGCCGCCGCGAGCCTGGCCAGGGTCCGCGCGTCCAGCGGGTGCCTCGTCCGGTTGGCCGCGATGATGACCCCGACGCCGACCCCGGTGGCCTCGGCAGCCGCCGCGGCGGCCGCGAGCACGAGCTCCACCGTGGGCGTGAGGCCGCCGAACCTGGCCGCGTAGCCCGACGGATCCACCTGGATCTCCAGCCAGCCCGATCCCTCGTCCCGTTCGTCCTCGGCGGCCTCGAGCATCAGCCGGTGCACGTCCGCCTCGGTCCGGACGACCGACCGCGCGATGTCGTACAGCCGCTGGAACCGGAACCAGCCCCGCTCGTCGGTTCCGCTCAGCCGCGGGGGCCAGTCGGTGACCAGGGCATCCGGCAGGTGCACCCCGTGGCCGGCGGCGAGCTCCACCAGGGTGGAGTGGCGCATCGCCCCGGTGAAGTGCAGGTGCAGGTGCGCCTTGGGCAAGGCATCGAGCGGGCGTGCCATGGCGTCGGCGTGCCCGGCTCCGGCAATCAGCGGGCCTGGGAAAACAGCTTGCCGAGCCGGGTGATCCCCTCCTCGATGTCGGCGTCGCCGAGGGCGTAGGACAGCCGGAAGTAGCCGGGGGTCCCGAACGCCTCGCCCGGGACCACGGCGACGTCGACTTCGTCGAGGATCAGCTCGGCGAGGTCGCTGGTGTTGTCCGGCCTGCTTCCCGCGATCTGCCTGCCGAGCACCCCCTTGACCGACGGATAGCAGTAGAACGCGCCCTCCGGCACCGGGCAGACGACGCCCGGGATCTCGTTCAGCATGCCCGCCATCAGCTGCCTCCTGCGGTCGTATGCCTCCCGCATCACCGCGACAGCGGACAGGTCCCCCGACACGGCGGCCAGCGCGGCGGCCTGCGCCACGTTGCACACGTTGGAGGTCATGTGCGACTGGAGGTCGGCTGCTGCCTTGGCCACGTCGGGCGGGCCGATGAGCCAGCCGACCCGCCAGCCGGTCATCGCGTAGGTCTTGGCCACCCCGTTGAGCACCACACACGTATCGGCGATCTCCGGCGCTGCGGTGGCGATCGAGGAGAACTCGGCGCCGCCGTACACGAGGTGCTCGTAGATCTCGTCGGTGATCACCCAGACGCCCTTGTCGGCGGCCCAGCGGCCGATCTCGGCGACGAGTTCCGGCGGGTACACCGCACCGGTCGGGTTGGACGGCGACACGAACAGCAGCACCTTGGTGTGCGCGGTGCGGTGCGCCTCGAGATCCTCGACCGAGGTGAGGTAGCCCGAGTTCTCGTCGGTCAGCACCGGAACCGGCGTCCCGCCCGCCAGCGCGATCGCCTCGGGGTAGGTGGTCCAGTACGGCGTGGGCATCAGTACCTCGTCGCCCGGGTCCAGCAGCGCGGCGAACGCCGAGTAGACCGCGTGCTTGCCGCCGTTGGTCACGATCACCTGGCCCGGGGCGACCTGGTACCCGGAGTCCCGCAGGGTCTTCGCCGCTATCGCCTCGCGCAGCTCGGGCAGGCCGGGGGCGGGCGAGTACTTCTGGAACCTCGGCACGGAGCAGGCGCGCTGCGCGGCCTCGACGATGTAGCCGGGGGTGGGGAAGTCGGGCTCGCCCGCGCCGAAGCCGATCACCGGCCGGCCGGCCGCCCTGGCGGCCCGTGCCTTGGCGTCGACGGCGAGCGTCGCCGATTCGGTGATCGCCCCGACCCTGGCCGAGATTCGCTGGTGAGAAGAAGCCATGCCCCCATCCTGGCATCCTGGCGGGACTGCTGGTGCGCAGGTGCGGGTATCGGGCAGGGGCCGACCCGGAGCCGACAGAGGCGGGCTGGGGCCGGGGGCGCGGGGTGGGCTGGGGCCGGGCACGGGCGGGCTGGGGCGGGCTGGACGATGAGTGCGCACGAGGCATGTCACGAAGCGGTTCGACGCCGGGGGTCCCGGCAACGTACACTTCATCAACTGGTGGCGGTCCACCAGGTGGTCGGTGCATGCCCGTAGGACAGTGTCCATGGCCCAGTGTCTGTGGCACGGTGCTGCAGGAGGCACCTGCCGCGGCAGTGCCGTCACAGGGCAGTAGCTCAATTGGCTAGAGTCCCGGTCTCCAAAACCGGCGGTTGGGGGTTCGAGTCCCTCCTGCCCTGCGGGTACGGTCCGTGCACGCTGCGGGCCGACGGCGTCAGCCGGTCAGTGTTAGTGCTGCTCAGGTGAGGACATGGCAACTCAGACTCGTGGCACCGCGGCGGAGAAGCCGGCCAAGTCCGGACGTCCGGCAAAAAAGCCGGAGCGGACCACGCCGGCCTTGTTCCTGCGGCAGGTCATCGCGGAACTGCGGAAGGTCATCTGGCCGACCCGCAAGGAGCTTGTCACGTACACCACGGTGGCGATCGTGTTCATCCTCGTGATGATGGGGCTCGTGACGGGCCTCGACACCGGGTTCACCTGGCTGGTCACGAAGGTCTTCGGCTGAGGAGCTGACTGGCTGGGTAGTGATCCGCGCGCCAGGAGCGATCGCAGCTCCGGCGGCGGGGGTCGAGCGCTGCCAGTAAGCCTCTGGCTGACGCCGGAACGAAATGCGAAGAGAAAGAGTTACCGTGTCCGAGTCCGAACTAGAAGGCGGCCAAGAGCCGGCTGAGCACGACGCCGATGGCGAGCCTGACACCTCTGAGGTGATGGGCGTTCCCGAGGCCGAGTCCCTGGCCGAGGCCGGAGCCGAGCTCGAGGCCGAGGCGGCGCTCGAAGCCCAGGCGGCTGCCCGGGCCGAGGCTGACGCTGAGGCTGAGGCTGAGGCTGAGGCTGACGCCGAGGCTGAGGCTGACGCCGCTGCCGATGCCGAAGAGACCGACCCGGTCACTGAATTCAAGGCCGAGCTGCGGTTGCTCCCCGGCGACTGGTACGTGGTGCACTCCTACGCCGGGTACGAGAACCGGGTCAGGACCAACCTGGAGAGCCGCACGCAGTCGCTCAACATGGAGGACTACATCTTCCAGATCGAGGTGCCCACTCACGAGGTGACCGAGATCAAGAGCGGCAAGCGGCAGCAGGTCCAGGAGAAGGTGCTGCCCGGATACATCCTGGTCCGGATGGATCTCACGGACGAGTCGTGGGCCGCGGTGCGCAACACGCCGGGGGTCACCGGCTTCGTCGGCCTGTCGAGCAGGCCGTCTCCGCTCAGCCTCGACGAGGTGGCGACGCTACTCGCGCCCGAGCCCGAGGAGAAGGTGGCGAAGAAGGCCGAGACGGCGCGCGCGGCGTCGGTGGACTTCGAGGTCGGCCAGTCCGTTACCGTTATGGACGGGCCGTTCGCGACGCTCCCGGCGACCGTGAACGAGATCAACCCCGACACCCAGAAACTCAAGGTGCTCGTGTCGATCTTCGGCCGCGAAACACCGGTCGAGTTGTCGTTCGATCAGGTCAGCAAGATCTGAGTAAAGGAACCCAGAGGAAATGGCTCCGAGAAGGAAGAAGATCGCCGCAGTTGTCAAGGTGCAGCTGAACGCGGGAGCGGCCACTCCGGCCCCGCCGGTGGGCACGGCCCTCGGCCCGCACGGCGTGAACATCATGGACTTCTGCAAGCAGTACAACGCGGCCACCGAGTCGCAGCGCGGCAACATCATCCCCGTAGAGATCACCATCTACGAGGACCGCTCGTTCACCTTCATCACGAAGACGCCGCCCGCGCCCGAGCTCATCAAGAAGGCGGCCGGCATCGAGAAGGGCAGCGGCGAGCCGCACAAGACCAAGGTGGGGACCGTCACCTCTGCCCAGCTCCGCGAAATCGCACAGGTCAAGATGGCCGACCTGAACGCGAACTCGATGGAAGCGGCCGAGAAGATCATCGCTGGAACGGCCCGCTCGATGGGCATCACGGTCGTCAACTGACCGCACGCCCGTGGTTCGACGTTAGTGGCAGGGCCTGCGCTGGCCCGACGACCACGACCTCCGCAACACCCAAGGAGAAAGATCATGAAGCGCAGCAAGGCATATCGCAAGGCCGACGAGCTCATCGAGGCGGCGAGGCTCTACACCCCGGCCGAGGCCGTGGCCCTGGCCAGGAAGACATCGACGACAAAGTTCGACCCCACGGTGGAGGTCGCGCTGCGGCTCGGCGTGGACCCGCGCAAGGCCGACCAGATGGTCCGGGGCACCGTCAACCTGCCGCACGGTACCGGCAAGACCGCACGCGTCCTCGTGTTCGCGACCGGTGACCGCGCCGCCGAGGCCGAGGCCGCCGGTGCCGACTACGTGGGCGCCGACGACCTGATCGAGCGGATTCAGGGCGGTTTCCTCGACTTCGACGCCGTGGTGGCCACGCCCGACCTGATGGGCAAGGTGGGACGGCTCGGCCGGGTACTCGGCCCGCGCGGCCTGATGCCCAACCCGAAGACCGGCACGGTCACCGCGGACGTGGCCAAAGCCGTCAGCGACATCAAGGGCGGCAAGATCGAGTTCCGGGTGGACCGGCACGGCAACCTGCACTTCGTGATCGGCAAGGCGTCCTTCACCGACCGCGCGCTGGTGGAGAACTACGCCGCAGCCATCGACGAGGTGGTCAGGCTCAAGCCGGCCGCGGCCAAGGGCCGGTACGTCAAGAAGGTCACCTTCACCACCACGATGGGACCAGGGGTCCCGGTCGACCCGGGCCTCACCCGCGGGCTGGCCGACGAGCTCGAGGAAGCCGCCGCCAGCTGACGCGCCCACTTGCCGCCAGCTGACCCGCCCGCGCTGGGACCGCCCAGCCCGGCGGGTTTCTGGCCCGGGCTGGCTCGCTGCCGGCCCCGCTGTCTTCTTTCCCCGGGCTGCTTTTCGGGCCCCGTGCTGGCCCGACCCCGGGCTGGCGGTGCCCGTACCGCCCCCACGGCTGCCCCAACCATGATCGATGTACCAAACGACGGGTTATGGGCCGTCGGCTGGTACATTCACGCGGCCCTGGTGCCCTGGTGCCCTGGTGCCCTGGTGCCCTGGTGGCCCGGTGGCCCGGCGAGGCCCGGACGAGAATGAATTTGGCGGCGGGAACGCCGCCGCGTATTCTTGCTGCTGCCAAAGACCGTCGGTCGTCGCCGTGTTTGCACGGCGACCGAAGGCCCCGCGAGAGCGGGCGGCCCGCGCAGGTGACCTAGCTACGCCGCTGGTTCCGGTGGTATCTCCCCGGGATCCGGCTCCGCCCTGGCGCGCCTGTGCCGGGGCGTTCGCATCTCACCTGCCCTTCGCCGGCGCTGGACGCAGCCGTGGCCCTGCGATGCAGGGCAACCGGAACGAGAATCCGGACCCGCCATGCGGGCGACCGGGCTGAGAAGGGAGGCCCATGGCGAGGGCAGACAAGGTGACGGCGGTCGCCGAGCTGACCGAGCGCTTCCAGAGTTCGTCGGGTGCGGTGCTCACCGAGTATCGCGGCCTTTCCGTGGCACAGCTTGGCGAACTTCGCCGCTCGCTCGGCGATAACGCCACGTTTGCCGTGGTCAAGAACACCCTCACGAAGATCGCCGCCAGTGACGCCGGCGTGTCAGCGGAGCTCACCGAGCTGCTGAACGGCCCGTCCGCGATCGCGTTCGTGCAGGGCGACGTCGTCGAGGCGGCCAAGGGGCTGCGCGACTTCTCCAGGGCGAACCCGTTCCTGGTGATCAAGGGCGGCGTACTCGACGGCAAGGTGATGAAGCCAGACGAGATCGCCAAGCTTGCCGACCTGGAATCGCGAGAGGTACTGCTGGCCAAGCTCGCAGGCGCCATGAAGGCCTCGCTCGCCAACGCGGCGGCCACGTTCGCGGCGCTGCCGGTGCAGATGGCCAGGCTGCTCGCTGCGCTCGAGGCAAAGCAGGCCGAGCAGGGCGGTGGCGCCGAGAGCCAGGGTGCGGCCGAAGCCGCGGACAGCGCGACGGATCCGGGCGCAGCGCAGGACGCGGACAGCGGCCAGGACCAGGAAGGCTGACCGGGCTGACCGGGCTGACCGGTACGGGCCAAGGACATGCCGGCGGCGAGGTCACCGGCACTAGGAAGGAACAGGAAGAGGAATGGCGAAGCTCAGCAACGATGCACTGCTCGACGCGTTCAAGGAGATGACGCTGCTCGAGCTCTCTGAGTTCGTGAAGCAGTTCGAGGATGCCTTCGACGTCAAGGCCGCGGCCCCGGTCGCGGTGGCCGGCCCCGCCGCGGCCGCTGGCGCCGGCGGCGCCGGCGCCGAAGAGGCCGAGGAGAAGGACGAGTTCGACGTCATCCTCGAGGCCGCTGGTGACAAGAAGATCCAGGTCATCAAGGAGGTCCGGACGCTCACCAGCCTGGGCCTCAAGGAGGCGAAGGACCTGGTCGACGGCGCGCCGAAGCCGGTGCTCGAGCACGTCAACAAGGAGGCCGCTGACAAGGCCAAGGCCGCCCTCGAGGGCGCCGGGGCCACCGTCACGGTCAAGTAAACAGTTCAGTTCGCTTCTGCCCGCCACGGGAGTTCGTGGCGGGCAGAAACGTCTGGGCTGGCGCGTTCGGCAGAAACGCGCGGGCCGCACAGGACGGCTGGCCCGGGCGGGGCGGCGAGCTGAGCCCGGGTTCGGGGGCGACGGAACCCCAAGCGCTGAGCTCTCGGTTCGGGGAGCCGTGGAGGACGTGCGCTGGGCCTGGGGTCCGGGGAGCCGTGGAGACGTAAAGCGCGGATAAGATCATCGGCGTTCGGGCCGGATCTACTGGCCTACCCACGCCCGATGGAGGCCAAACCTTAATATGCCTGTGACGCTCGTCACGTACCGTGTTAGTCCGACTCGGGGGCCTCTGGGCTTGACGTTTTGCGGCGGAAGAGCGATGCTGCGTTGCAACCGTGAACATCATAGTGGCGTACAGTTGACGAGCGGTGTGTCCACAGACTACACTGCTAATTTGCGCTGCACTGTGATGTCCTCGCCATCCACGGTTATCCCCCGCGGCTTGACCGCAGGGCGTTTTGCGTGCTTGCGCTAGTCGTCCGTCACAAGCTCGGAAGGACCCCTGTTGGCAGCCTCGCGCAGCGCCTCAGCCACCGTATCTGGTCCACGTCGCGTTTCCTTCGCCCGCATCAACGAACCGCTCGAAGTCCCCAGCCTCCTCGCCCTGCAGACCGAATCCTTCGACTGGCTGCTCGGCAACGAGCGCTGGCGAGCGCGGATCGAGGCGGAGAAGGACCTCGGCCACAAGGACCTGCCCGATCAGTCCGGCCTCGAGGAGATCTTCGAGGAGATCAGCCCGATCGAGGACTTCACCGGGACCATGTCGCTCTCGTTCCGTGATCATCGGTTCGAGCCTCCGAAGTACTCCGCCGAGGAGTGCAAGGAGAAGGACATGACGTTCTCCGCCCCCATGTTCGTGACGGCGGAGTTCATCAACAACAGCACTGGCGAGATCAAGAGCCAGACCGTGTTCATGGGCGACTTCCCGCTGATGTCGCCCAAGGGCACGTTCATCATCAACGGGACCGAGCGTGTGGTCGTGTCCCAGCTCGTCCGCTCGCCAGGTGTGTACTTCGACCGCCAGGTCGACAAGACCTCCGACAAGGACATCTACAGCTGCAAGGTGATCCCGTCCCGGGGCGCCTGGCTGGAGTTCGAGATCGACAAGCGCGACAGCGTCGGGGTCAGGATCGACCGCAAGCGCAAGCAGGGCGTCACCGTCCTGCTGAAGGCGCTGGGCTGGGACGAGGCCAAGATCCTCGAGCGCTTCGGCCAGTTCGAGTCGATGCGGGCCACCCTGGAGAAGGACCACACCACCGGCCAGGAAGACGCGCTGCTGGACATCTACCGCAAGCTGCGTCCCGGCGAGCCGCCGACGCGTGAGTCGGCGCAGGCTCTGCTGGAGAACCTGTACTTCAACCCGAAGCGGTACGACCTGGCCAAGGTGGGCCGGTACAAGGTCAACAAGAAGCT
>JASHQP010000557.1 GCA_030039095.1 Streptosporangiaceae bacterium | reverse complement strand
GCCGCGGCACCCGCCCGCCGCGCGCCGCAGCATCCCGCCCGCCGCCGGGCAACCCGCGCCGCGTGCGGCGGATCGCTCTGTTGACCGGGTATGCACCTTAGGTCTACTATTTAGACCTAAGAACCGAGCGATCGGAGCGGAGTCCATGCGGGTCGCCGTGATCGGGGCCGGCTTCTGCGGGATCGCCGCCGGAGTCGCACTGCAGCGGCAGGGCATCACGGACTTCACGATCTTCGAGGCGTCATCGGGCGTCGGCGGGACGTGGTTTCACCACAGGTACCCGGGCGCCGAGGTCGACCTGGAGTCCCAGATCTACTCGTTCTCCTACGCGCCAGCGGACTGGAGCCGCAACTACGCCGGCCGCGGCGAACTGCAGCGTTACCTCGAGAGAGTCGTGGACGCTTTCGGCCTCCGCCGTCATCTGGCGATGAACGAGAGGGTGGAGAGCGTCACCTGGGACGACGGCCGCGGCCACTACGAGCTCGTTACCGGCTCGGGTCGGCCGCACGGCGCGTTCCAGGCGGTGATCAGCGCGGTCGGTTTCCTGAGCGTGCCGCGCATCCCGGCCCTGGCGCGCGAGGGGCCCGGCTTCAGCGGCGTGATCTGCCACAGCGCACACTGGCCCGAGGACCTGGATATGACTGATCAGCGGGTCGGCGTGCTCGGCACGGGATCAACGGCCGTGCAGGTGGTCTCCGAGGCCGCCAAGTGCGCCGCGGAGGTCAAGGTCTTCCAGCGTGAGCCCAACTGGATGCTGCCCAAGGACAGCCGGGCGTTCAGCCCCATGGAGCGCAGGCTGAACCGCAACCCTCTCGTGCGCCGGTGGCACCGCCTCAGCCTCTACTACCGATACGACACCCGCCAGGTGCGGATGAGCCACGCGCGGCGGGACGGGCGGGTCAACCGCCAGCGCCGGCAGGCCTCGGCGAAGTTCCTCGCCGACTCGGTCGCCGGGCATCCCGAGCTCCAGCGGCTGCTCACCCCCGGGTTCCCCTTTGAAGGAAAGCGGACCGTGCTGAGCGACGACTACTACCAGTCGCTGCTGCAGCCGCACGTCACGCTCGTGCCGCACGGGGCGAAGGGGCTGTCCGCGACCGGAGTGATCGACGAGAACGGCGACCGGCACGACCTCGACGTGGTGGTGCTCGCCACCGGCTTCCACGCCTCGGACTACCTGGCCAAGCTGAGGGTCACCGGGCTCGGCGGCCGGGACCTGCACGAGGTGTGGGCGGGCGATGCACGGGCGTTCCTCGGCATCATGGTGCCCGGGTTCCCGAACTTCTTCATGATGTACGGGCCCAACACGAACAGTTCCCCGACCGTGACGTTCTTCGAGGCGCAGGCGCGGTTCGCCGCGCGGGCCATCCGGCGCGTGGGCGCGCGCGGCGCTCATGACGTGCAGATTTCGCCGGTGGTGGCGGAGCTGTTCGACCGCTGGCTGCAGCGGGCGCTGCGGCGCACGGTGTGGACGGAGACCGGCAGCTACTTCCGGTCCGGCAGCGGCCGCGTCGTGTCCCAGTGGCCGTACCCGGTCAGCCTGTACCTGCTGATCGCCTGGGCCGGCCGCTTCGCACTCCGCTACCGGGGCCGCCGTTCATGATCCCGGAGGATTTGCAGCCGTATGCGCTAACAATCCTCCGGGATCATGAAAACTGACCGAAAGGAGGGCTCGCTGATGGGACTGGTGGTGGTTACGGGGGGCGCTGGGGTTATTGGGATGGCGATCTGCCGACGGCTGCGGGACGCGGGGTCGGTGGCGGTGGCCATGGACCTGGCGCCGCAGATCGCGTCCGTGGACTGGGACGAGGCCGGCAACCGCGGCGTCCGGGCGGTCGAGGGTGACGTCACCGACCGGGCGAGCGTCGAGGCGGCGGCGGCCGCGCTCGGCGCGGAGGCGCTGACCGGGCTCGTCAACTGCGCGGGGATCCTACGGGACACGTTCCTTGGGCGGGTCGACGACGCCACGATGGCCCAGATGTTTCAGGTGAACGTCGCGGGCATGGCCCGGGTGACCGACGTGTTCGCGCCGCGGCTGGCAGACGGGTCGGCGATCGTCAACATCGGCTCGCTCACCGGCCGGATCGCCAGGTTCATCGGCGCCTCGGTGTACGGCGCGACCAAGGCGGGCGTCGCCGCGTACACCGCGTACCTGGCGGAGGAACTGGCTCCGCGCGGGATCCGGGTGAACTGCATCGCCCCGGGCGTCATCCGCGCGCCGATGAGCCCGTCCATGGCCGCGGTGTCCGGCGGCGAGGAAGCCTCGGCCGCGCACACCATGCTCGGCCGGATCGGCGAGCCCGAGGAGGTCGCGGAGGTGGCCGAGTTCCTGCTGTCGCCGCGCGCCTCCTACATCACCGCGCAGACGATCCTGGTCGACGGGGGGTTCGTGGCCCGATGAGCGCGCTCAGCGAAGCCAACGCCGAGGCGGTACGCCGTCTGTGCACCGCCGACCCCATCGTGGTCGACGTCGGCCGGGCCATCGACGTGATGCCCGGCTACACCAAGAACCTGATCCTCACCTCGGGCGCCCCGCTGCCGTGGCCCAGCTACGAGGGCGGGCAGCGCGAGGCGATCATCGGCGGGGCTCTGTTCGAGGGCCTGGCGTCCACCCGCGAGGAGGCCATCGCGGCCCTGGATTCCGGCGCGATCACCGTGGCCGGGTGCCACGACTACGGCGCGGTCGGCTCGCTGGCCGGGATCTACACGGCGTCCATGCCGGTGTTCGTGGTGCAGGACGCCGCCGGTGGCAACACGGGGTTCTGCAACTTCTACGAGGGCAAGGACCCGCGGCGGCTCAACTACGGCTGCTACGACGAGGGCGTGCACGAACGGCTGCTGCACGTGAACAACGTCTACGCGCCGGTCGTCGGCGAGGCCATCCGCCGCACCGGCGGCGTCGCGCTGAAGCCGCTGATCGCCAGGGGCCTGCGCATGGGCGACGAGTGCCACAGCCGCAACGCCGCCTCGACACTCCTGTTCATCCGCGAGCTGCTGCGCGCCGCGCTGGACATGGCAGGGCCGGGGAGCGACAAGGTCAGGGAGACGTTCCTGCACATCGCCGAGAACGACTACTTCTTCCTGCGGCTGTCGATGGCCGCGGCCAAGGCCACCGCGGACTCGATCGCCGGGCTGCCCGGCTCCAGCGTGGTGTCCGCGATGGGGTTCTCCTGCAAGGAGTTCTTCATCCGGGTCAGCGGCCTCGGCGGCGAGTGGTTCCGCGGGCCGACACCGGTCACCGAGGGCAAACTGTTCCCGGGCCACGACGAGTCCGAGATCAGCTGGATGGGCGGCGAGAGCCCGATCACCGAGACCATCGGGCTCGGCGGGTTCGCGCAGGCCTGCGCGCTGTCCCTGCAGGAGTACCAGGGCGGCTCGCCCGACGTCATGATCCGGCGCAACGAGGAGATGTACCAGATCACGGCCGGAGAGAACACGGTCTACAAGATCCCGCTGTTCGGCTTCCGCGGCACCCCGACCGGGGTCGACCTCTTCAAGGTGCTGGAGACCGGGGTGCTGCCGGTCATGGACGTCGGCCTGGCCGGCCGCGACGGCGGCCAGATCGGCGCCGGGGTCATCCGCGCGCCGCGGGAGTGCTTCGAACAGGCCGCAGCCCGCTGGACCGAGCTGCATCCAGCGAGCTGACAGCCTGCCCCACCCGAGGGGTCAGTCGATCCCGGAATTCACCATCCTGCCCAGCACCTCGTACTTCTCAGGGTTGCGCTTGCGCAGCACCAGCGCCAGGCCGACCCCGATGAGCAGCCAGGCCAGGCAGAGCCACGGGATGATGTCGACCCAGATGATCGAGCCGCCGATCTTGTCGAGGTTGGACCAGAGCAGCCAGAGCACCACGCCCATGGCGATGATGGACAGAACCGGGATGACCTCGGTGGTCCACAGGTTGCGCTGGGCCTTGTACTCGGGCCGCCGGAAGTGCGCGATCGTCGCCACCGAGGACAGAGTCTGGTTGACCAGCACCGAGAACGTCGCCACGATCGCAAACCAGCCGAACAGCTCGTAGTACGGGGCGTTCTGGAAGCTCGCGAAGTTCTGGGCGGACTTGCTGGCGTACCAGATCACCAGGAACAGCACCATCAGCAGGCCGACGATGAGGCCGACCAGCGCGTTGGCCACGTGCGGGCTCTGGTACTTCTTGTGCGTCCGGCCCAGGGAGGGGTGGAAGATCTTCTCGCGGCCGATCACGTACATGTAGCGCGAGCTCGTGTTGTGGAACGACAGCGCGCACGCGAACGACGAGGTCATGATCAGCCACTCCATCACGTCGGTCACCCATACCGCCGCGAACTTGCTGGTCACGCCGTAGTAGAAGTTGCCGCCGTCGGTCGCCGCCTCGTGCACCGCGTTGTGCAGGCCCCAGCCCGTGACCACCGCCCACGCGCACAGCATGAAGAACAGGCCGCCGCCGATGATGCAGATGAACAGCGCCTGTGCGCCGATCTTGCGCGGGTTCTTCGACTCCTCGGCGTAGTTCGGGATCGTCTCGAACCCGACCCACGACCACACCGCGAAGAAGATGCCGACCCCCGGGGCCAGGCCCTTGAACGCGTTGACCGGGTTGATCGGCGCCGCCGAGATGCCGGTCGGGCCGCCGCCGTGCGCGAACACCGCCACGACCATGACCGTGAGGACCACGATCTCCAGGATCAGCGCGATCCCCAGCACCGAGGAACTCAGCCGGACGTCGAAATGCGCCAGGATTATGTTGAGGATCAGCGCCCCGAACCCCAGATACGGCCAGGGGATCCCGAAGTGGAAGAACTGCTGGATCGTGATGTTGCCGAAGTAGCCGAACGCGCCGTACAGCGACCCCTCGACGAACGCGTACGCGAACACCGACAGCCACCCCGCGCCCATGCCCAGCGGCCGGCCCAGCCCGTGGCTGATGAACGAGTAGAACCCGCCCGAGGACGGGACGCTCCGCATCATCTTGACGTAGCCCACCCCGAACAGCGTCAGCATGACGATGCCGATCAGGAACCCGGCCGGCGCCCCGATCCCGTTGCCGATGCCCACCGCGATCGGCACGTTGCCGAGCTGGCCGGTCAGCGGCGACATCGCGGCGAACGAGATGAACAGCACCCCGCCCAGGCCGACGGCCTTCCCGCGCAGCTTGTGGATATCCTCCCGGTTGGAGATATCCACCGCCGACTGGGTGGCGGTCTGCGCCTCACCGGAACCCATAGTGTCCATCTATCCTCCCGACACGGCGCACCGCCGCTATGGGGTGGCCTCACGACAAGAATGCGGTCAACCGCTCCGGTGCGATCGCCTCGGTCCTGACCCGCAGGCACGTGCCAGCCGGCCACTTCTGCTGTGGTCTACTCAGCGAACCATAAGACCATTGCAAACCGGCTGTCAACGGGTTGACAAACCGCGCATTACAAGTGTGACCAGGTTGTTTTCCGGCGCCGCCCGGCCGGCGACTCCCGCCGGCACAAACTCAGCGGACCGTCACACCGGCGCCACGCTCAGTGCACCTCGTGGCCGCCGGACACGCTGATCGCCTGCCCGCTGATCGCCGCGGCAGCATCCCCGGCCCCGGTCACCAGGGCGACGCGCCCGGCGGGCGGCGGGCCGGTCATGCCGGGTCGGGCGCGGTCACGTACGCCGCGGAGATGCCGCCGTCGACGAGGAACTCCGTGGCGTTGATGTAGGAGGACGCGTCGCTGGCCAGGAACGCGACGGCCTCGGCGACCTCCCTGGCCCGCGCGAACCGGCCGGATGGCACGTGCACCAGCCGCCGCGCCTCCTCCGTCGCGTCGAACAGCGTCCGCAGCAGCGGGGTGTCCACCGGACCGGGGCACAGCGCGTTCACCCTCACCCCCCGCTTGGCGAACTCGACCCCCAGCTCACGGGACATGGCCAGGACGCCGCCCTTGGACGCGGTGTAGGCGATCTGGGACGCCGCCGACCCGACCCTGGCCACCAGCGACGAGGTGTTGATCACCGACCCTCCGCCGCCGTCGAGCAGGTACGGGATCCCGTGCTTGCAGCAGAGGAAGATGCTGGTCAGGTTCACCTCGATCACCCGGTTCCAGGTCGCGAGGTCGGTGTCGAGCACCGAGCCGTCCTGCGGCAGCGCGATGCCAGCGTTGTTGAACAGAACGTCGATGCGCCCGAACCGCTGCGCCACGGCGCGGTACGTCGCCGCGACCTGGTCCGCGTCGGTCAGATCCGCCGTCATGAAGAACGCGGCGTCGACCTCGCCCTTCAGGTCCACGCCGACGACGACCGCGCCCTCCCTGGCGAAGACCTCCACGGTCTCGCGGCCGATGACGCCGGCCGCTCCCGTCACCACGCAGACCTTTCCGTCCAGCATGCCCACCTAGCGCTCCCTCCCCAGCACGAATCCCTCGTAGCCGCGATCGACGATCTCCTCGCACTCCCGCCGGTAGCTGCCGCACCCGCCGACGTAGGGCATGAACACCCTCGGCTTGCCCGGGATGTTGGCGCCGACGTACCACGACGATGCCCGCGGGTACAGCGTCGCGTCCGCGAGCTCGGTGACGTGCCGCCCCCAGGCATCCTCGGCGCCCGGCGACGCCTCGATACGCTCGAGCCCGGTGTCCCCGAGGTGGCCGAGGCAGCCGGCGATCCAGTCGACGTGCTGCTCGATCGAGACGACCATGTTGCTGAGCACCGACGGGCTGCCGGGGCCGGTGATCATGAACAGGTTCGGGAAACCGGCGACGCACAGGCCGGCGTACGTGCGCGGCCCCTGGGACCACTTATCGGCTAGGCGCAGGCCAGCGACGCCGCGTATGTCGATCTCCAGCAGCGCCCCGGTGATGGCGTCGAACCCGATCGCGAACACGATCGCGTCGAGCCCGTACTCGCCGGCGGTCGTGGCCAGGCCCCACGGCGTCACCCCCGTGATCGGCGCGGAGCGCACATCGACCAGGTGCACGTTGCCACGGTTGTAGGTCTCGAAGTAGCCGACGTCCACGCAGGTGCGCTTCGTGCCGATGTGGTGCCGCGGGCACAGCGCCTGCGCCACCGCGGGGTCCCCGACGATCTCCCGGATCTTCTCGCGCGCGAAATCCTGGGCGGTGCGGTTGGCCCGCTCGTCGGTGAAGAAGTCGGTGAACGCGTAGGAGAGGGCGTTGATGCCGCCCCGCTGCCATCCCGTCTCGTACATCCGCCGGCGTTCGGCCGCCGTGACCTCGAGCGCAGACCGCTCCGGCGGGGCCACGGGCACCCCGGAGTCCGATCGCTCGGCGGCCCGGCGGCGTTCGGGGTAGCTGCGCAGAACCGCGTGCAGTTCCTCTCGCGGCAGCGGCCGGTTCCGCGCGGGCATCGAGTAGTTGGGCGTCCGCTGGAAGACGTACACCTCGTCCGCCTGCGCGGCGATCTGCGGCAGCGCCTGGATGGCCGTGGACCCGGTCCCGACGACCCCGACCCGCTTGCCGCCGAAGTCCACCCCGCCCGCGGGCCACTGTGCGGTGTGGTACCAGTCGCCCCGGAAGCCGTCGAGACCGGCGAAGTCCGGGCGCTTCACCGAAGACAGATTGCCGACGGCCAGCACGCAGTGGCGGGCCGAGACCACCTCGCCGGCGTCGGTGCAGATGAGCCACCGGTTCCCCGGCTCGTCGTAGCGCATCGACGTGACGCGCGTGCCGAGCTGGATGTCGCGGCGCAGGGAGAAGCGGTCCGCGACGTGGTGCAGGTAGCGCAGGATCTCCGGCTGGGTGGCGTACCGCTCCGTCCACGCCCACTCGGCGAGGAGCTCGCCGGAGAACGAGTAGCAGTAGTCGACGCTCTCGATGTCACACCGGGCGCCGGGGTAGCGGTTCCAGAACCAGGTGCCGCCGACGTCGGTGCCCCGCTCGAAGACCCGGGCGCGCAGCCCGAGCTCGCGCAGCCGGTGCAGCATGTACAGGCCAGCGAACCCGGCGCCCACCACGGCCACGTCGACGACGACCGCGGCACCCGGTCGTCTACCTCGAGGAGTCATCGCCATCCCGGCAAAGCGGCGTCAGGACTGGTTCAAGTGGCAATTGGTCCATACGTCATACCTTAAGCGCAGCCTGGCACAGGCCTCCGCCGGAGGTCAACACGGCTTTGGCGCCTCGGCGCGTGCCGCTACCGCAGGCTGCGCCGCAGGTCGCGGCGTGCGTGCTCGAGGTGGTCGACGACCGCCTTCTGCGCAGCGTCGGGATCGCGGTCGGCGATGGCGTCCAGGATGTGCTTGTGGTGCCGGTTCGCGTTCGTGAACACCTGGGTGATCAGGCGGTCGATTCCCACCCACATCGCCGCCCGCGCGTCCTCGATGGCCTGGCGCATGAGCCGGTTCCGCGCCGCGTCGGCGATGGCCAGGTGAAAGACGTTGTCGGCGGCGCGGAACCGCAGGGTCTCGCGGTCGGCGCGCATGACCTCGTAGGCGTCCCGCAGGATGGCCAGGTCCTCGTCGGTACGGCGGTCCGCAGCGAGCCGGGCCGCGGCCCCCTCGACCGCGATGCGGTAGTCGAAGGTCTCCTCGATCTCGGGAAGCTTCTCGGTCAGCAGCGGGCGGATGCGCTCCTCGTTCTCGGCCTGATCGAGGACGAGGATGCCACCGCTCGCCCCGCGCCTGCTGACGACGTACCCCTCGCCCTCCAGGACGCGGATGGCCTCGCGAACTGTCGTGCGGGACACGCCAAGCTGCTGCGCCAGCATTCGCTCGGGGGGCAGTTTGTCGCCAGGAAGGTAAGAGCCGATGTGGATAGCCCGCCGTATCCGCTCGGTGACGACCTCGTAGGCTGCGGCGAAGTCGATGGGTTCGATCCCGGTCAATCCGCTCGTCACACCCGCTTCCGACTTGCGACCGCGGCTGGTGCAACCGCGGCGGTGCTTCGCTCTACGAAGCACCTTACCGGGCTGGGCCCGGGCCGCCCGGCGTACGCGACTAGTAGTCCGGGAGCGCCCAGTAGTCCCGGGAGCGCCCGGCCGCCCGGGCGGCCGTTGACGACTCGGAGCGCCCAGTAGTCCGGGCGGCCGTTGACGAATCAAATGAACGGTCTTTTAATTTCTGCATGGGGCGCATCGCGGGCGTCACGGCCGCCGAAACGCGCGAGCGGCTGCTGAGCGCGGCCGCCGACATCTTTGCCGAGCGCGGGTACGACGGCACCCGGGTGGCAGACATCGCCGCCGCGGCGGGTGTCAGCAACGGCGCGCTGTACACGCACTTCGCGTCCAAGGCGGAATTGCTCGTCCAGGCCCTGCGTGCGCACGGACGGCGGCTGCTCGCCGAGGCGTTCGCCGCCGACCCTGGCCGGTCGATCACGGACCTGCTGCTGGTCGTGGGCCAGTGGCTGCCGCTGCGCCGCGGCGCCCGCGAGTACCTGGTCGTCGAGGCGCTGGTGGCGGCCCGCCGCGACGACGACATGGCCCGGCCGATGCGTACGTACATTGGCGAACGGGCCGACATGCTCGCCGACCTCATGCGTGCCGCCCAGGCCGGCGGTGAGCTCGACCCCGCGCTGTCGCCGAACGCCCTGGCGCATTTCTGCCTGCTGCTGGCGATGGGCAGCGCCCTGATAACACCTGACCTGCATGCGGTCGGTGCCGAGGAGTGGGCCGCGCTGCTGGCCCGCGTCGTCGCCGGCCTCGCCAGTGCCGGGCCACACGAGGGGAGTGACGACGTGAGATTGCAGATCGACACCGACCGGTGCCAAGGGCACGGCCGCTGCTACGACCTGGCCCCGGACCTGTTCGGCGAGGACGACGAGGGCTACGGGCAGGTGCTGGGCGACGGGATCGTTCCGCCCGGCAAGGAAGAGCAAGCAAGGCTGGCGGCCGCCAACTGCCCGGAGCGCGCGATCAGCCTGGACGAGGAGCCGTGACATGAGCGTCGACGACCGCTTCACCCAGGACTTCCGCGATACGGCGGGCGAGGAGCCGCTGGGCATCCGCAACGAGATCATCACCGGGCCGGTCTCGGACTGGGCAACCGACTTCTCACACGTGGAGCCGGCATGGTCGGCCGATCCTTACCCGATCCAGGACGAGCTGCGCCAGCGATGCCCGATCGCGCACACGGATCGCTTCGGTGGCGGCTGGCTGCCAACCCGGTACCAGGACGTGGCGGCGGTCGCGTACGACACCGAGCACTTTTCCTCGCGGGCGATCATCATGAGCAACTTCCGGCCTCCGGCCGACGAGGCACCGGTCGGGGGGTCGCCGCCGATCTCCTCCGACCCGCCGTTCCACCACGATGCGCGAAAGCTGCTGCTGCCCGCGTTCACCAAGGCCTCGGTTGCCAGGCAGGAGCCCGCGACAAGGGCGTTCTGCCACTCGCTGATCGACGCGTTCGGGGAGCGCTCGATCGTGGATGCCGCCAGCGAGTACGCCCAGCACATCCCGATCCGGGTGATCGCCGACATGCTGGGCTTCCCGCCCGAGGACGGGCCACGGTTCCGTGAGTTCGTCGAGAACACCCTCGAAGGCGTCAACCAGGAGCCGGACGAGCGCATCGAGCGGATGCAGCAGCTCTTCGACTACCTGCTCCAGCAGATCCGGGATCACCTCGATCACCCGCGCGACGACCTCACCACGTTCCTGATCAACGCCGAGCTCTACGGCAGCAAGCTCGAGGCGGATCACGTCGCCGGGACCATGGCCCTGCTGCTGATCGCGGGCATCGACACGACGTGGAGCGCGATCGGCGCCTCGCTGTGGCACCTGGCGAAGACCCCGCAGGACCGCGAGCGGCTCGTCGCCGAACCCGCGCTGCTGACGACCGCCATGGAGGAGTTCCTGCGGGCCTTCGCGCCGGTCACGATGGCGCGGCTGGTGAAGGAAGACATGCACTGGCATGGCGTGGACATGAAAACCGACGACTGGATCCTGCTGTCGTTCCCCGCGGCCAACCGCGACCCGGCGCAGTTCGACCACGCCGGCGAGGTCGTCATCGACCGCAAGGTCAACCGGCACGCCGCGTTCGGTCTTGGCATCCACCGCTGCGTCGGCTCACACCTGGCCCGGATGGAACTGCGGGTCGCCCTCGAGGTGTGGCTCGAGCGGATTCCGGAATTCAGCCTCGCCGACCCGTCCGCGGTGACGTGGTCGGCCGGCCAGATCCGCGGGCCGCGTGCGCTCCCGCTGCGTATCGGCGGCTAGCGCGCCACGGGAACGCCTTCGGTGCTGCCCGAGCAGCAGTTCGGTGGGCAGAACCTCCTGCGTCGGGACCTCGCTGGCACCGTCGGCCAGCCGGCGCAGCACGGCCCGTCAGGCGGCCCTGAATTTAGACGAAACACACTGTGTAAATTATCTGTTCTAGGGTAAAATGCGCTCATGGACGTCCGGGCTCTCATTGCACCCGACGCCGGTGCCCGGCTCGGGGACGGCCGTGCACGGGTTCTCGATCTGCTGGCGGGGGCGCCGGGTCCACTCCGGGTGCAGGACGTCGCCGACAGGAGCGGGCTGCACGCCAACACCGCGCGCTTCCACCTCGAGGGACTCGTGGAAGCGGGCCTCGCAACGAGGGAGCCACAGCCCCGGGACACGCCGGGCCGTCCCAGCATGGCCTACCGGGCCGCGGACGGGGACGGGCCGACGGGACAGCGACGGTACCGGCTGCTCGCCGAGATGCTCACCAGCATGATCGCCGGGATGATGCCCCAGCCGCAGGCGGCGGTCACCGAGGCAGGACGCGAGTGGGGCCGTTACCTTGCCGAGCAGCCGCCTCCCCACCGGGGACCGGCCGCCGAGCAGGCGGTGACGCAGCTTGTCTCGGCGCTGGAAGAGATCGGGTTCGCTCCGGAGGTTGTCGGCGAGCGCTCGGGCTACCGGATTCGCCTGCGCCAGTGCCCGTTCCGTGAGGTGGCTGAGCAGCACCAGGATGTCGTGTGCGCCATGCACCTGGGCCTCTTGCAGGGCGTGCTCGAGATGACCCGGGCACCGGTGAACGCGGACAGCCTGCAGCCGTTCGCCGAGCCGGGGAGCTGCATCGCGCGGCTCAGCGTCGCCAGCGCGCAGGCCCGGGGGGAGCCTGCCCACGTCCGGGACCCGGACGCAGCGCTGAGGCGACCAGGGCAGCGAAAGCGCGTGGAGGAACGATGATCAAGCCGGTACCGCGGTCGGGCGATGACCCGGCAGACGTTGACGATGCAGGTCAGGCTGCCAGCTCCGAACGTGCGGGCGGCGAGGCCGCCTGCTGGGCGCACCTCGTGTGCCCCGAATGCGGCGCGATGACGAGTGAGGGCCACCGGGACGGTTGCGTGCTGGCAACGCAGCCCCAGGACTAGGTCAGGTGACTCGAGGCCGGGCCCGGATGCCGGGCCCGGTAACCGCGGCTATGGCCACGGCCGCCGGCCTGCAATGATAGAAGGCATGAACGCTCTGAGCGGGCGCGGAGGCCGACGCCGTTCTCGAGACCATCGCCGCGCCTCCGGCCGCCCGGTCGGCCAGCGTTAGCATTACAACTATCGTATTCGTGAAAATCGACCGGCCAGCTGATGAGGCTGACGCATCACCCCGGGGAGCATTGGTGACCTACGTCATTGGCGCAGCATGCATCGACGTCTTGGACCGCACGTGCATCGAGGAATGCCCGGTCGACTGCATCTACGAGGGCGCTCGGGCGCTCTACATCCATCCCGACGAGTGCGTCGACTGCGGGGCGTGCGAGCCCGTGTGCCCGGTCGAGGCGATCTACTACGAGGACGACCTGCCCGACGACCAGGGGCCCTTCCTCGCCGACAACGCGCGGTTCTTCGCCGAGCCGCTGCCCGGGCGCGATCAGCCGCTAGGCTCCCCGGGTGGCGCCGCGAGGACCGGCGTCGTCGGGGCCGACACCGAGCTCGTCGCCTCGTACCCGCAGGCCTAGGTCCGCACCGGCCCGGATGACGATGCCGCTGGAGAGCCAAATGGCGCGCAAGGCTTCGATCGCTGCCCCCCGGGACGACGCCGCCGAGCAGGAAGCCGCCGCGGCGGTTGCCGCCGCAGGCCGGGCCGCGCACGCGGCGGCCGCGCAGCTCAGGCGGATGCCCGCCGACGGGCTGGATGAAACGCTGCGCGCGATCGCCGCAAGGCTCGGTGAGCGCGCAGCCGAGGTGGCCGCGGCCAACGCCCGGGACGTGCAGGCGGCCAAGGACGAGGGGCTGGCCAGCGCGTTCGTCGACCGGCTCACGCTCGACGCGGGCCGGATAGGCGCCATGGCCGATCAGCTCAGGGCGCTGGCCGAGGTGGGAGCGCAGCAGGACAGGGTTCGCATCCGGGACCTGAACGACGGCCTCGAGCTGCAGGAGTGGCGACGGCCGGTGGGCGTCATCGGGGCCAACTTCGAGGCCCGCCCCAACGTGGTGGTCGACGTCGCGTCGCAGCTGATCAAGTCGCGCAACGCGGGCGTCCTGCGCACCGGCTCCAGCGCGATCGGGTCGGCCGCGGTGCTGATCGACGAGGTCGTGGGCCCGGCAATGGCCAGCACCGGGCTGGACCCGGCGGCCGTCCAGCTGCTGCGTTCGCCCGGCCGCCAGACGGCATTCGCGCTCGTCCGCGAGCCGGCCCTGATACCGCTGGTGATCCTGCGCGGCAGCGGCGAGAGCACCAGGGCGCTGGCCCGCGAGGCCGCGCTGCACGGGGTGCGGACGCTGGCGCACGCGGACGGCGGTGCGGTGCTCTACCTCGACTCGTCGGCAGACCGGGCGCTGGCCCTGCGGCTGATCGAAGCCAGCCTGGACCGCCTTGGCGTCTGCAACCGGCTGAACTTGCTCCTCGTTCACCAGGACGTATGGGATGTCATGGTCCCGTCGGTAACCGAGCTGGCGCAACGGCTCGGCGTGGCCGTGTCGCTGCCACCCCACCAGCATCCGCTCGGCCTCGAGTGGGCGCTGGAAGCAGGCTCCGAGGCCACGATCACCGTGGCCGCGGCGGCCGGCCCGGGAGACGCCGCGGTGATCGCCAACACCGAGACATCGGGGCTGGCCGGCGCGATCGTGGCGGAGGACGCCGCCGCGGCCGGCGAGTTCCTGGACACCTACGCGGGCACCGGGGCGTTCTGGAACGCCTCGCCTCGCCTGCTGGACGGTTTCAAGCTGCTCTCGCTGCCGGAGACCGGCATCAACATCGACGCCGTGCCGGGGCCGCGCGGGCCGGTGACGTTCCGGGACCTGTACCTGCGCCAGTACGCGGTCGTCCCCCGCCGCCCCGCCGTCTAGGCCGGCCCGGCCCCTGACCTGAGTCAGCCCCCGGCCACGTCGCGCTCATACCGGGTTCCCGGCTGGCCACCGGGAGTTGCCGGGCCCACCGGCACGAACCCGGCCTTCTGGAGCACCCTCCGGGACGCGACGTTCTCGTGAGAGGTTTCCGCCCCGAGCGTGCGCAGCCCGTGCTCGCGCGCCGCCAGCCGGCACAGCTCCAGCACGTTTGCGGTTGCCACGCCACGCCCGGCGACGCGCTGGGCCACCCGGTAGCCGAGGTTGGCCGTGCCGTCGCGGATGTCATACAGGTTGAAGCGGCCGAGCGCCGAGCCGTCATCACCGATGAGCACATAGAAGGCGCAGACGCCGGCCTCCTGCTCGACGAGCTGGTCGTTGAGCGCGTCGGTGAACCGCTCGAAGAACTCATCACCGCGGTCGGAGATCGACTCGGCGAAGTAGGCGCGGTTCGCGAGCTCGAACGCCAGGAGCGCCGGGCCGTGGTCGGCACGCAGGGGCTGCAGCTCGGGCACGGCGCAACTGTAGCCGGGCCGCGCACGGTGTCCCAAACGTTTTCAGGGCGAGCCAGGGTAGACGACCAGCGACTCGCGGTGCACCGCATGCACGTTGCGGACCGCCCGGCGGGCCGTGTGCCCCATCGGCACCTGCCCGTCCAGGAACCCCCGGTCGAGCAGGAACGCCGTGCACAGGCCCGGCTGGGCCAGCAGCAGCGAGTCGGCGAGGTCGCTGACCCGGTCCGCGGAGAACGCCGCAAGCTGAGCGAACGCCTCCTGGCTCGCACGTGAGGTGCCGCCGGCCAGTTCCCGGCAGTCCTTGTAGATGTCCGGGTCGAGGAGCGCACCGGCCGCCCCGGCCCGCTCTCCCGTGGCGGCCGCGCTGGCGTACCTCAGGCGCAGCAGTATCGAGATCGCGCACGCGACCTGGTGCGGCGACAGCGCCCGCAGCAGGCGCAGCATGCTGGCGGGCAGAGCCACGGAGCCGCGGCCGATCAGGCGTTCGGGATGACGGACGTCGACGAGCTCGACCACCGAGCCAGCCGGGAACTCACCGTCGATCCGCTTCACGCCGGACAGGAACAGCGTGCTGCCGGCGCGCAGGCTGGCCTCGGCATCGCGGTTCACGTGGACCGAGCCCTCGGAGTATGCCATGCCGCCGATCCACCGCCGGGCAGGCTCGAGCTGGTCACCGGTGCCGCGGATGACGGTGCCGACACGGGCCCGCGGATTGAGGCTCCGGGCGACGACGTCGGGCTCGGTGGCCGAGCCGATGACGCACTCCACACCGCAGCAGGAGGCCCTCGCGGCCGCGCCGAGTTTCGAGCCCATGCCGCCCCGGCCGGAACCGCCGCTGGTCACCCGTACGGCTCGCGCCTCGTCGGGTGTGAGCCGGACGATCCGCTCGCTGAGCGAGGAGTCACGGTAGGCGGCGCGGACGTCGGTGAGGAACAGCAGCCGCGAGGCCCCGGCCGCCACGGCGACGGCGACGGCCACCTGGTCGTTGTCGAGCGCGGACAGCGGGTCGGCCGCGTCGTTGCCGTTCACGATCGGCAGCAGTCCCCGCCCGGCCGCCTCCCGCAGCAGGTGGCCGAGATCGGCCATGGCCCGGGCCGAGGCGAGGTCGCTGCGGGAGACCAGGATCTGGCAGACCTCGACTCCCACCGCGGCGGCGAGCTGCCGGTACAGCGCCATCAGCGCGGGCTGGCCGACCGCGGCGGGCATGGCTGTGGCCACGGCCAGTGGCCCGGCCTCGGGGGTCTCGTACTGCTGCAGGATCTCGCGCAGCGAGGCGACGAGCCGGCCGTAGCCAGCGGAGGGAGCCGAGGGAGCCGAGGGAGCCGAGGCACGGCCGCCCCGGCCGCCCCGGCCCGATGAAGCCTCGGTCAGCGACGAACGCACGGCACCGACCAGCGACTGCAGCGCCGGAGCCGCCCCGGCGGTCGGTCCCTCGAAGGCAAGCAGCCGCCGCCCGAGCGAGGCGGCGCCGGAGGTGACCAGGATGATCTCGTGACCGGCCCGCTGCGCCACCGCGATCTGGCTGACCAGGCCCGCGATGACGTCGAGGGCCAGCCCCTCGCGGCTGGCGATGGAGCTGGACCCGAGCTTGATGACCTGTCTGGTCACGAGAACTCAATCTCAGCAGGACGCACGGCTGACACCCATCGCTCCGGAGAGACTCGCGTTGTCGCAGGCAGAGACCGCAGGCTCCCACTCTAACGGCGGAGGCCAGCGTCCGGCCGTGACCACCGTGCGGATCTGATACTGCTATAACCGCACCAGATCCGCACAGAAGGCCTTGCGGAGAGCTGCTGGAGGCCGCGCGCGCCCTGGGTGAGATGTTCCGGTCATCTCGCCGGGAAGCTGTGTGGTTTAGTTCGGGATCGTGGTGCATGAGGTGCGTCATCCGCGCGCCATGCACCACGATGAAGGAGCGCCCGTGACAACGCCCGGCCCGGCCGACGCCACCGAGGTACGCCGCCGGCTGCGTGCCCAGCAGGGCAGGTTCGTTCCCAAGCCGGCGCTTCCGGCACTCGACGAGGTCGTCGCGACCGTGCTCTCGCAGCACACCTCCGACATCAACTCCGGGCGCGCCTTCGCGCGGCTCAAGGCGGTCTTCCCGGGCTGGGAGCAGGTTGCGGACGCCCCCACCGAGGATCTGGCCGACGCGATTCGCATCGGTGGCATCGCCGACCAGAAGGCCCGGCGCATCAAGCAGATCCTGGCGGCCATCGAGGAGCGCGAGGGCCGCGTCAGCCTCGATCGGCTGGCCGGGCTCGAGGACGCGGCCGCAGCGGCCTATCTGGAGTCGCTGCCCGGGGTTGGCCCGAAGACCGCGGCGTGCGTGCTCGTTTTCTCCCTGGGACGGGCCGCGTTTCCCGTGGATACGCACGTGCACCGGATCGCGATCAGGCTCGGGTGGATCCCGGCGACGACAACCGCCGACACGGCGCACCGGCTGCTCGCAGAGATCGTGCCGGCGCCGATCCGGTACGACCTGCACGTCGCACTGGTCACTCATGGCCGGACAGTCTGCCGGGCGCGGCGGCCACGCTGCGACGGGTGCGTGCTGCGGGATCTGTGCGCCTTCGGCTCCGCGATCCCGCTGCCCTAATTGCTCCCGCAAAGGCCTATTGCAGTCAGCGCCGTTAATGACCCAAATAGCTGGTATACAGGAAGAGCCGGCCGGCAATGGCCTCGAAATCGGCCGCTCGAGCCCGAGAGACCCCGGGTCGCCCTGTCACCCATGACGGAACTGTCCAGTCACCAGGCACCGGGGCCCCGGGCTGCGCTATCGCCGCAGGCCACGTATTGGACGAGCAGTCCAAAACCGGGTCATTGGCTTCGACAGAGGTGTCGAGTGCTTTTGGTAGGTCATTAGACCGATAGCACTTTTTATTCCTGAAAGTCCCTGGTCCTTGCATGAAATTTCAGGCTTAAAGATGTCCCTCGCGGCGTACGGTGGTTGCGTTTAAAAAGCAGATGCAGGGGAGGGTCGGCGATGAGGCTGACTGGCGGGTCGCCCGGGCGAATCCTTTACAGGCCACCGTTCATCTGGAGGAGGAAGGGGCTGGTAGCCGGCCTGGCCGGCCTGATCACTTCCGCCCTGGTCGGCAGCACGATCGTCGCCGCGCCGGCGGCGTCGGCGAGCAGCACCGAGAACGTCATCGTCACCGCGACCGGGCTGCTGAGCCCGGTCACCGCGGTGACGGATGTGCTCGGCACCGTCCTGACGAAGTTTCACATCATCAACGGGGTCGAGGCGTCGATCCCTGCCGTGCTCGAACCCCTGCTCGCGGCGCTGCCGGGCATCACCGTGACCCCCGACGTCTCGGTCAGCGTGCAGTCGACCGTGGAGTCGACGGGGCCGCACACGCCGTCCGATGAGTTCTTGCAGCAGACCGGTGCCACGCAGCTGTTCGCCAGCGGCGACACCGGCCAGGGCGTCACCGTGGCCGTGCTCGACACCGGCATAGACGACCTGCCCGATTTCGCCGGGCGCCTGATCGGCGGGGTCGACCTGAGCGGCGGGAACAACCCGTTCCAGGACAGCTACGGCCATGGCACGTTCGTGGCGGGCCTGATCGCGGGCAACGGCGCCTCCTCGGGCGGCCAGTACGAGGGCGAGGCGCCGGGCGCCGACCTGGTGTCGGTCAAGGTGGCCGGGGCGACCGGCGTGACCGACCTGGCCACGGTGATCACGGGCGTGCAGTGGGCGGTCGACAACCAGTTCGCCTACAACATCAGGGTTCTCAACATGTCCCTGGGGTTCCAGCCGTTCGAATCCACCGTGGTCAACCCGCTCGACCAGGCGGTGGAGGCGGCGTGGAACTCCGGCATCGCGGTGGTCGCCTCGGCCGGCAACGCCGGGCCGTCGAACGGGACCATCCTGTCCCCCGGCGACGATCCGCTGGTGATTACCGTGGGTGCGCTCGATGACATGGCCCAGCCGGCGGTCGCCGACGATGAGATGACCAACTTCAGCAGCGTCGGGCCCACGTCGCCGGACGGCTGGGTCAAGCCCGACCTGGTTACCTCCGGCCGCTCGGTCGTCAGCCTGGCCGCGCCCGGTTCGACGGTGGACGACGACTACCCCTCGGCCCGCGTCGGCTCGGGCAACTTCGTGGGCTCTGGCACATCGTTCAGTGCCGCCATCACCAGCGGCGCCGCGGCTCTGATCCTGGCCGACGACCCTTCGCTGACCCCGGATCAGCTCAAGGCCCGGCTGCTCGGCACGACCAGCGCCGGCCCGGTCGGCAATCCGTTCGTCGATGGGCATGGGGCCTTGAACGCGCAAGCAGCGGCCACCGCGGCCCCGATGAACCTCGGCCAGTCCGTCGTGGGCAGCGCCCTGACCCTGCTCGGCTCGACGGTCTCGCTCTCGCTCACGGGCAATTCGGCCGACAGCTGGAACGCCAGCCTGTGGGCCGGCATCTCGTTGCCGCAGGGTTCCGGCGGCGGCCAGGAATGGAACGGCTCGGCCTGGAACGGCTCGGCCTGGAACGGCTTTGCCTGGACCAGCAAGGCCTGGAACAACGGCGGCTGGTCGGGCGCGGCCTGGAACTCCCAGACATGGCAGGGCTCGGCGTGGAACGGCGCTGCGTGGCAGGGCTCGGCGTGGAACGGCGCCGCCTGGACCAGCAAGGCCTGGAACAACGGCGGCTGGTCGGGCGCGGCCTGGAACGCATCGCAGTGGAATTAGGGGCGGTCGCGACGTAACACGGCCATGAAACTTCCCCGCCCAGCCCAGGCGATCGTGGCTGCCTCCATCGCTGGCGGCGCCGCCACGCTGATCGTCGCGGGCATACGCCAGTCGGCCAGCGCGCCGGTCAGCCAGACCCAGTGGCTCGACGCTGCCGTCCTCGGCGCGCTGCTGCTCGGGAGCTGGCTGTGGCCGGTGATCGTATTCCGCGGCGGAGAATCCGAGGCCGCGCACGTGGATGAGTGCTTCTTCGTCATCCTTGCCCTGCTCGTGCCGCCGGCTCTCACCCTGGGCACGCTCGCGGCAGCGACGATCTTGGCCCAGGCCGTCCGCCGCCGTCCGCTCGTGAAGTCGGCCTTCAACGTGGGGCAGATTCTGGTGTCGGCGGGGCTGGGCCTCGCCGCGAGCCGGCGCCTTGCCGTGCCGGAGGGCTCGATCGGCATCGCCCATGTGGCTGCCGTGGTGGCGGGAGTGGCGGTATTCCTGATCGTCAACGAGGCCCTGGTCAGCGGCGTGATGGCCTCGATCGGGATGACGTGGCAGGAATTCACCAGCGACCTGCAGATCCAGCTGGCGCTGGCCGGCGGCGGTGCATTAACCGGCATCGTGCTCGCACTCGCCATACAGTCCCGCCGGTGGGTGATTGCGCTGGCCATTCCGGTGCTGATCCTGGGGCGCTGGCTCATCGGTGCCAGGTACGCGGCGCTGTACGACCGCGCCAGGACCGAGGGACTCTACGAGGTCACGCTGGAGGCCAACCGCCAGCTGCGGCAGCAGCCGGTTCTCGACACGATCCTGGAGTCGGTCCGGCGGCTGCTGCGCAGCCCGCAGGCGGTCCTGACGCTCGCCGGCCCGGCTCCCGGTGAGCTGTCGGCGGAGATCACGATCGCGGGCCAGCAGCAGTGGCTGGTGGCGGCCGGCCGGCGGCGCGACGAGCCGTTCGACGACGCCGACGTCGGGCTGCTGCGCGCGCTCGCCGCCGTCGGCAGCGCGGCCCTCAGCAACGCCGAGCTGTACCAGCAGGTCCACGTCGAGCGCGAGCGGCTGTCCTCGATCACACTCAACATCGGCGAAGGCGTCTGCGCGATAGACTCCGGCGGCAAGTTCACGTTCGTCAACCCGGCGGCGGCAGACCTGATCGGCCTGCCGCCGCTCGATATCACCGGCGACCAGCCCGCGGAGCCTGCCGTCACCGCGCCAGACTTCCTGCTCGTTCCGGCCTGCGAGGCCATGCGCACGCGCCGCACGATCCGCGAGGACGACGCCCGGTTCCGCGGAAAGGACGGCGCGACCATCCCGGTCGCCTACACGGCATCGGCTGTCATCGGCGACGGTGAGCCCTCGGGCGCCGTGATCACCTTCCGCGATATCACCGAGCGGAAGGCCTTCGAGGACGAACTCCATCATCACGCCTTCTACGACGGCCTCACCGGCCTGGCAAATCGCAGGCTGCTGGTCGAGCGTCTCGACCAGGCACTGCGCCGGTCGGATCTGGACCGCAAGACCCACGCGCTGATCTTCGTCGACGTCGACCGGTTCAAGAGCATCAACGACAGCCTCGGCCACGTGACCGGCGACGAGTTCCTGGTCGCGATCGGGAACCGGATGAAGGGCGTGGTGCGCGGCAACGACCTGATCGCGCGCTTCGGCGGCGACGAGTTCGTGGTGCTGCTGGAGGACGTGGCCGGGCAGGACGAGGCGGTCATCGCCGCCCGGCGCATCTGCACGGCGGTGCAGCAGCCCCTGGTGCTGTCGGGGGGTTACGAGATGGTCGCCACCGTATCCGTCGGGATCGCGATGACCGAGCCCGGCAAGTCAACGGACGACCTGCTGCGCGACGCCGACGTGGCCATGTACGAGGCCAAGGCCAAGGGCGGGGGCGGCGTGTACCGGGTGTTCGACAAGCACTCGATGGGAACCCGGTCCGCCGAGCGGATCCAGATCGAGGCCGATCTGCGCAGGGGCCTGGAGCGGGGCGAGCTCGAGGTGCATTACCAGCCGTTCTATTCGCTGGACGGGAAGCAGATCGTGGGCGCGGAGGCGCTGGTGCGGTGGCGTCACCCGGTCAACGGCCTGATCGCCCCCATGCGCTTCATCCCGATGGCCGAGGAGACGGGGCTGATCCTGCCGGTCGGCCGGTACGTGCTGGAGCAGGCCTGCCGCCAGGTGCGCACGATCAGGGACCGGCTCGGCGTGGACTTCCCGCTCAGCGTCAACCTCTCGCCACGGCAGTTCCAGGAGAGCGGGCTGCTCTCCCAGGTGGCTGCGGCCCTCGACGCATGCGGGCTGCCGTCTGCGTCGCTGACGTTCGAGATCACCGAGTCAACCGTCATGGAGGATCTCTCCGGCGCACGCGACATCATGAAGAAGCTCAACCGCCTGGGTGTGCGCCTGGCCATCGACGACTTCGGTACCGGGCACTCCTCGCTCGCCTACCTCAAGCAGTTTCCGGTGCAGGAGGTAAAGGTCGACCGCGCCTTCGTCAAGGGCGTCGCCGAGGACCGCGTCGACTCGGCGATCGTCCACGCCGTCATCGAGCTCGCCAACGCCATCGGCATCGCCGCCGTGGCCGAGGGCGTCGAAACCTCCGACCAGGTGGCGGGCCTGCGGATGCTCGGCTGCCACGTCGCGCAGGGGTATTACTTCTCGCATCCCCTGCCGGCCAGCGAGTTCGGCGAGCTCCTCGAACGGCACTTCGCGCGGGCCGCCGCCGCTGGCTGAGGGGATCAGCCGAAGAGGATGTCGCGAAGGTGCTGCACTGACCACCGCCGGTCGAACAGCGTCGGGTCGCCCGCGTCCTCGGCCCGAAGCCCCCCGATCAGCCGCACGTAGTCGTCGAGGTCGAGCGTCCTGAGCAGGGCCAGCAGATCGGCGGCCTCACCCGTGACCGGGGCGACCGGCGCGACGAGCCGGTCGTAGAGCGCGACGACCTGCTGAACCATCGCCAGGTGGCGCTGCCCCGGGTCGACCGAGGGGAAGTTCGTCGCCGCGAAGTCCTCGGTGAACACGATCGGCTCGACCGCCAGGGCCTGCGGCCCGTAGCGCTGGGCCAGGTGGATGAGCAACTCGACGTCGAAGGTCTCGTTGAACGACGTCATCTCGCCGATGACCGGGCGGAGCGCGGGCCCGTCGAAGGCCTTGAAGCCGGCCTGGGTGTCGAGCACGTGGGCCAGGGACGGGATGAGCAGCGCCCGGACGAAGTGGCGGAACAGAATGATGATCTTGTCGGGCTTGTCGCCGGTGCTGTGCGGCTCGGTGGACGGCCCGCCGGCGCGGATCAGAACCGCCCCGTCGATCCCGTACCGCTGGCCGAGCGCGGCGACCACGTCGCCGCCGCCAGCGATCGGCGCCGCCAGCGAGCCGAGCTGGGCCAGGTTCGCGGACAGGTCCGCGTCGGTGTAGCTGACCACGTGCCGGCCGGCGCCCTTCGTCCGCGCCGGGCCGGTCGCGACCGCGGCGGCCAGCGCTGCGAGGATCGACCCGCCCTTCCGGGACTGATCGGTCGAGGTCAGCCGGTCGAACGCGGGGCTGATCGGGGTGCCGTTCGCGATCACGTCGGCCAGCCTGAGCACGGTGACGCTGCGGGGACCCTCGCCCGGGTAGCCCTCGGCCGCCGCGATCTGGGTCATGAGGTCGGCGCTCGAGGGCTCGTCGGGGCATCCGTCGTCGCAGGCGATGATGTCCCACGTGACGCCCGGCAGGCCCTGGGTCAGCCAGTCGAGCTGGCGGACCTTCGCCCGCACGAAGTCCTCGCCGTGCGGGTGCTGCGCGCGGGGGACCATGCGCCCGGTCTCGCCGTACATGGCCCACACGACGGTCAGGCGGATCGGCCCGGTGAGCGCGGCAAGCCGGCGCCGCGAGCGCGCCGCGGCAGCCGCTTCGGCCGCCACGGCGGGGCCATAGCCGTCCGCGGCCCGTTCCGGCTCCAATCCGCCCTCAGCGAGGAGGGAGGCCACATCGAGCACCGCCTGGTTCTGGTCAGAGTCCGTGAGGTCCCGAACGGGCGCCACCGTCTTGTCCATAAGCACCAAGGATGCCATCTATTCGCTACCGTATATAGGCATGGTCGCGATCACCCGGACGCCCCGGAACCGGTGGGTGGAGGAGGGCCTGCGGGCGCTCGCGGCCGGCGGGCCGGACGCCGTGCGGGTCGAGGTTCTGGCGCACGCGCTCGGCGTGACCAAGGGCGGCTTCTACGGGCACTTCGCGGACAGGCAGGCGCTGCTTCAGGAGATGCTGGACTCCTGGGAGCGGATGAGCACCGACGAGGTCCTTGAACGTGTCGAGAGCCGCGGTGGTGACGCCAAGACGAAGATACGGCTAGCGGGTGCGCTCACGTTCTCACCGGATCTGCTGCCGATCGACCTGGCCATCCGCGACTGGGCGCGCAGAGACCCGGCGGTCGCCGAGCGCCTGCGCCGCGTCGACAACCGCCGCATGGACTACCTGCGCCTGATGTTCGGCGCCATCTCCGCCAGCGAGGACGAGGCCGAAGCGCGCAGCATGCTGGCGTTCTCACTCGTGATCGGCCACCACTTCCTGGCCGCCGACCACGGCGCCCGCAGCCACGCCGACGTCCTGGATCTCGCGGCCCGGTGGCTGCTGCAGATCTAGACGACGCACGTCAACGGGTCAATAGTGAAGGCGAGGTGACGGCCGCGGCTCACGGAGACGGGCGGGAGGACATCGGATGGCAGTGTCGGGCAGCGGGGATGCGCCCGCCGAGGTCGACGTCGTCGTGGTCGGTGCCGGGTTCTCCGGCCTGTACCTGCTCTACCGGCTGCGCGAGCTCGGCTTCTCGGCCATCGCGTTCGACGAGGCGGGCGACGTCGGCGGCACCTGGTACTGGAACCGCTATCCCGGTGCCCGCTGCGACGTGCCCACGACCGACTACGCCTACAGCTTCGACCCAGAGCTCGAGCGGGACTGGACCTGGTCGGAGAAGTACGCCACACAGCCGGAGATCCTCGCCTACCTCCGGCACGTCGCCGACCGCTATGACCTGCGGCGGGATATCCGGTTCGGCACCCGGATCACCGCTGCCGCGTGGGACGAGGCCGCACGGCGCTGGCGGCTGCGCACCGGCGGCGGCGACGAGCTGAGCTGCCGGCACTACGTGATGGCGAGCGGCTGCCTGTCGCTGCCGAAGGCACCCGACATCGAGGGCGCCGGCCGATTCCGCGGCGAGGTCTACCTCACCGGCCGGTGGCCCCATGAGGGGGTGGACTTCAGCGGGAAGCGGGTCGCGGTCGTGGGGACCGGCTCCTCGGGAATCCAGTCGATCCCGCTGATCGCGGGCCAGGCCGCCGCGCTGACCGTGTTCCAGCGGACGCCGAACTTCTCGATTCCGGCGCGCAACGGCCCGCCGTCACCGGACCGCCTTGCGGAGCTCGCCGCGGACCGCGCCGCGTACCGGGAGGCCGCCCGCTGGTCGCGCGGCGGGGTGCCGAGCGAGCTTACCGACGTCAGCGGGCTGACCGCGCCGGAGGAGGTCCGCCGCCAGCGCTTCGAGGACGCGTGGCAGGCCGGCGAGCTGTTCGGGATTCTCGGGGTGTTCAGCGACCAGGCCGTCAACCTTGCCTCCAACGAGCTCGTCGCCGAGATGATCCGGGAGAAGATACGCGGCATCGTCGGCGACGCGGACACCGCCGACGCGCTCTGCCCCAGGGACTACCCGTTCGGCACCAAGCGCCCGTGCCTGGACAGCAGCTACTTCGAGACCTTCAACCTGCCGCACGTCCGGCTCGTCGACCTGCGCAGGACGCCGATCGTGACGATCACCGAGACCGGCATCGACACGGCCGGGGAGTCGATGCCGTTCGACGCGATCGTGTTCGCCACCGGGTTCGACGCGATGACCGGCCCGCTGGTCTCGGTGGACGTGACCGGGACCGACGGCGTGACGCTCGAGCGCAAGTGGGAACACGGGCCGGTGACGTACCTCGGCCTGATGACGACCGGGTTCCCGAACTTCTTCATGGTCACCGGGCCGCAGAGCCCGTCGGTGCTGTCGAACATGGTGGTGTCGATCGAGCAGCACGTCGACTGGATCGCCGGCTGCCTGCGCCGCATGCGCGCGGAGAACTCCGACCGGATCGAGCCGACCCCACTGGCCGAGGCCGGCTGGGTGCGGCACAACCAGGACTGCGCTGATATCACGCTCTACCCGCGGGCGAACTCCTGGTACATGGGCGCCAACGTGCCCGGGAAGCCGAGGGTCTTCCTGCCGTACATCGGCGGCGTGGACGCCTACCGCCGGGCCTGCGACGAGGTCATCGAGAAGGGCTTCCTGGGGTTCCGGCTCGACGGCCCGTCCGGGTCGCGGTGCAACGACGGGGTGATCCGCCGCATCCAGCCGGACGTCGCGCTGGTGCTGGACCTTATGGCCTCGCTGGGGCTGCCGCCCATGGAGACGATGAGCGCCGCCGACGCCAGGGCGTTCATCGAGGTCATCGACGCCAGCCGTCCCCCGGGCCCGGAGGTCGGCGAGATCGTCGACGCAGCCCTGCCGGGCCCGGCCTGCGACCTGGCGTACCGGCTGTACCGGCCGCCGTCGCCGGGCCCGCACCCGCTGATCGCGTACTTCCACGGGGGCGGCTGGGTGCTGGGCAGCCAGGACTCCGACGACCCGTTCTGCCGTGACCTCTGCGTGCGCACCGGGTCGGTGGTCGTGTCGGTGAATTACCGGCACGCGCCGGAAGACCGTTTTCCGGCGGCGGTGGACGACGCGTTCGCCGCGGTCGGCTGGATAGCAGCGAACGCCGCCGGGCTCGGTGGCGTCCCCGGGGAGCTCACCGTCGCGGGCTGGAGCGCCGGCGCCAACCTGGCGGCGATCACGTGCCAGCTCGCGCGCGACGCCGGCGGCCCGGACATCTCCAGCCAGTTGCTGCTGCATCCGGTCACCGACTGCGACCTCGGCCGGCCCTCGTACTCGAGCAACGGCGAGGGCTTCGTGCTGACCGCCGCGCTCATGAGGTGGTTCTGGGACCATTATGCGGACGCCCCCGACCGCGCGAACCCGGCGGCCTCCCCGCTGCGGGGCACGCTCGCCGGCCTTCCCCCGGCCGTGGTGGTCACCGCCGAGTTCGACCCGCTCCGCGACGAAGGCGACGCCTACGCCGAGGCGCTGGCCGCCGCCGGCGTCCCGGTGCGGCACATCCGCGCCCGCGGTCACATCCACACGTCGCTGACCATGGTCGACGTGGTGATATCCGGAGCTCCGGTGCGCGCGGAGATCGCCGGGGCACTGACCGGCCTCCGGCCGGTGCCCACCCGGCGCTGACGCCCCCGGCGGGGCACCGTCCACGCTGCCCTGTTCGATCAGGGGCCTGTTCTTGCATTGTCACTATGTAAGGCGCAAAGATGGGCCCATGTCCGACGCGTCGCCCGAGGCCATGGTGGCGGCGGACGGCATCTGCCGGACCTATTGGCATGCGCAAGCGGGTCGAACTGCAGGAGGAGCCCGACCACATCGGCGTCTGGCCGGACCAGGCTGGCGATCAGGAACGGGAGTAGCCGCACCCGTCCCGAGCCAGAACCGCCCACCCCCCAGCCAGAACCGTCCACCCCGAACCGTGGCATGGTTGAAGGGACCGGTCCTCTGCACTAGGAGCCGCGGTGATTACAGGTCCGGAGGACGTGACGGCGGCCGTGCTGGCCGAGGTGGAACGCGCGAAGGACCCTCGCACGAGGGAACTGCTCGCCGCGGCGGTCAGGCACCTGCACGCGTTCGTGCGGGAAACGCATCTGACCGAGGCGGAGTTTCAGCGCATTTCCCAGATCGTCGCGCGCCTCGGCCAGCTCACCAACGACGCGCATAACGAGGTTGTGCTGATCGCGGGCTCGCTGGGCGTATCGTCACTGGTATGCCTGCAGAACAACGGTGCGGGCGGGTCGCGCGAAACCACCGCTAACCTGCTGGGGCCGTTCTGGCGGGCCGGCTCGCCGCTGGAATGCAACGGCGCGTCGATCGTGCGGTCGCCGACGCCCGGCGACCCGATGTTCGTCACGGGCTCCGTGGTCGACCTGGATGACCGCCCGGTCGCGGGCGCCGAGGTCGACGTGTGGAACACCTCGGCCGAGGGTCTCTACGAGAATCAGGATCCGCGTCAGGCGGAGATGAACCTGCGGGGCAAGTTCGTCACCGATTCCGGCGGGCGGTTCAGCTTCCGCACCGTCAAGCCGGCCGGCTACCCGATCCCGGTCAACGGCCCCGTGGGCGACCTCCTGCGCGCGCAGGGACGCCACAACATGCGCCCCGCGCACATCCACTTCCTGATCAGCAAGCCGGGCTGCAAGACGCAGTTCTCGCAGGTGTACTCCGGCGACGATCCCAACCTGGAAACCGATGCCCAGTTCGGCGTGACCGCCGCTCTCATCGGCCGCTACACCAGACATGAGGCGGCGACCGAACCGTCACCCGATCCGGGCGTGACAGGCGCCTGGTATTCGCTCGAGCACAGGTTCGTCGTCGAACCCGGCGACGACTCGCTGCCGAATCCGCCGATCACCGGCAAGGCCACGGGGAGCATCGCGATGCCAGAGATCCTGGAACGGACGCCGCGACACTCTGCGGCAGGCTAGGCCCGCCGTCGTCGGCGTTGCCCCCCCTCTGCTGGCCTGCACCGAGGCGACGCCAGCTCCCGAGCGGCCCGCTGAGCCGCCTGGATGCCGCCTGGATGCCGCCTGGATGTTGAAGCGTCACGATTCCCCGCCGCCGTGGTCCTGCCGCATACTGGTCCGGTGAAGCCGGCAGCTGATCCCGCCGGAGGGCAGACCCGGCCTCCCGCGGGCCGCCACAGGCGGGCCCGCCGCTCGCGGGCGCCGGGGCCGTCCGACCAGGCCCTGCACCGGCTGGCCGGCTGGTACGCGATCGCGCTGCGCCTAGGCGGCGCGGTCTTGTTCACGTCGGTAGCTGTGCTGGCCGCGACCAAGCACGTCTCCGGCTGGTGGCTGGGCGCGCCGCTGACCGCGCTGTGCGTGTGGTCAGCCTTGTTCGCCTGGCAGATCCGGCGGTCCGGGCTCACGAAGGCCGTGGTGCTCGCCGACGCCGCGGTCATCTCGGCGCTTGCGCTGACGCAGCAGCACCTGGTCCCCACGGTGCTGATCGACGACAACACGACCTGGATGCTGCCACTGGCCTGCACGTCGGTCTACGTCCTGCAGCTCGCGCTGAGGCCGTGGCTCGGGCTGCCCGCCGCGGCGGTCGTGGTCCTCGCCTACGGGCTCGGCGTTGGCGACCCCGCCGGTGGCTGGCTGCTGGCGGTGGAGACGATCGTGGCCGCCGGGCTGATAGCGGTGATCCGCGGGGGCGCCCGTCAAGCCGACGGGATCGTCGCCGCCGCGCTGGATGCGGAGCAGAAGATCCGCGCGGAGGAGGCGCGGCGGGCCGACGAGCGAGAGCAGCACCGCCACCTGCACGACACCGTCCTGTCGACCCTGACGATGGTCGCAGCCGGCGCGTTTGCCGGGCCTTCTCCGGCGCTGACCCTGCAGGCGAGCAGGGACCTGCGCGTGCTGCAAGGGCTCGAGGGCTCACCGTCCGTGCCGAACGGCCTGGTGGCGCTGACCGACCTGAGCCCGAAGCTCGAGCTCGCCGCAGCCAGCACGGTCGACCTGGCCGTCCGGCTGGATCTCGTCCCCGTCACGCTGCCGTCTCCGGTCGCCGATCAGCTCGCTGCCTGTGTGGGCGAGGCGCTGCGCAACGTCGAGCAGCACGCGGGAACGGGGAAGGCCGAAGTGACCGTGGCCGGCGGTGCGGGCTGGGCGGTCGTAAAGGTCACCGACCGCGGCCGCGGGTTCGACCCGGCCGCCACTCCCCCATCCCGCCGGGGCATCCGCGAGTCGATCACCGGGCGGATGCTGGCGGCCGGCGGCCGCGCCGCGATCGCCAGCCAGCCCGGCGCTGGCACCACCGTCACCGTGAGCTGGCCGATATGATCGCGGCGCAGCCCACGGCGATGATGTCCGGCCGCTATCAGCGGGCCTTCACGGTCGCTGTGATCTTCCTGGTCGCCGGCTGGCATCTCGCCGGAGCAGGCGGGCAGCTGCTGCACAACCGGCCGGCCTACAGCTCGTTCGCCTTCCAGGGCGCGATGTGGCTGGTCATGGCGCTGGCGATCGCCGCTGGGTCGGTCCTGGTGCTGCGCACGACGCCGGGCTGGCGCGCGGCCTGGACGGTGGCCGTGATCGCGCTGGCCGCCAGCACGGCAGCAGCGGCGGCCAGCCCGGTCGGCCAGATGCTGGCAGTCAACTGGGGATGGGGGAGCGCCGGCTGGATCGGCGTGCTCGTGCTGCTCCGCCGCAGGTTCGTGGAGCTTGCGGGCTTCCTTGCCGCCGAGGCCCTGGCCATCCTGGGCGTGCAGGTCTGGGACGGGCTGCACCGCACCGAGCTGGCCGGGTTCCTCGCCGTACTGGCCTGGTCGTCCGGCGCACAGGTGGCCGTGGCCGCCGGGGTCCGGGCGCTGGA
>JASHQP010000053.1 GCA_030039095.1 Streptosporangiaceae bacterium | reverse complement strand
CGCTCGGCCTCGAGCAGTGCGTTGGGCTCAACGTAGACGTTCTCGAAGATCGCCATTGGGTCCGGGTCCGGCATTTCCCGGCAAGCCTTCCTGAGTCTCGCTCCCAGCCGGTCCGACTCGGCGTCCAGTTCGGTGAAGAAGCTCTCCTCGGTGAGGTCGTTGCGGACCAGGTACGCCTTGACCCGCTCGATCGGGTCTTTGAGCTTCCACGTCTCGAGCTCGGCGGCCAGCCGGTACCGGGTCGGGTCGTCGGTCGTCGTGTGCGCGCCCATCCGGTAGGTGAAGGCCTCGATCAGCGTCGGCCCCTGGCCTTCCCTGGCCGCCTGCATCGCCTTCCTGGTCACGGCCAGGCAGGCCAGCACGTCGTTGCCGTCGACCCGGACGCCGGGGAAGCCGAAGCCGTGTGCCCGCAGGTACAGCGGCTGCCTGCTCTGCCGCTCCAGCGGCTCGGAAATCGCCCACTGGTTGTTCTGGCAGAAGAACACCACGGGCGCGTTCGTGACCGAGGCCCAGATGAACGCCTCGTTGACGTCGCCCTGGCTGGTCGCGCCGTCCCCGAAGTAGGCGATCACGGCCTCGCCGTCCTCGCCGACCGCGCCGTCGCGCTGGATGCCCATGGCGTAGCCGGTTGCGTGCAGCGTCTGGCTGCCGATCACGATCGTGTACAGGTGGAACCGGTGCGCGTTGGGGTCCCAGCCGCCGTGGCTGACCCCGCGGAACAGCTCCAGCAGCCTGATCGGGTCCAGCCCGCGGCACCACGCCACCCCGTGCTCGCGGTAGGTCGGGAACGCGAAGTCCCGGGGCCCGAGCGCCCGGCCCGAGCCCACCTGCGCGGCCTCCTGGCCCAGCAGCGACGCCCAGATCCCCAGCTCGCCCTGGCGCTGCAGCGCGATGGCCTCGAAGTCGATCCGGCGGACCAGCACGAGGTCCCGGTAGAGGGCGCGGATCTCGGCGGCCGAGATGTCGAGCGGGTAGTCGGGATTCTCGACCCGCTCGCCCTCGGGAGTCAGAAGCTGGATGAACTCCGCTGACTCCGGCTGCCCGCCGTAGGGGAGGGAATCAGCTGAAGTAGCTCGCCCGGCGTCGTTGACGGTCACGTGCCACTCCTCGCTCTTTCGTGGCCGGCCCGGTTGCCCTGAAGCCACCGGACCAGCCGGTTTGTCCGTCGGCACTCGTCGACAGTACCCGGCGGCCGTCGCGGGAGGCCAAAGCGGCGAATGGCCTCTTACTGCCATCGTGACAGACATCCCTGAGTGTCTTTGCCACAAGTGCTGCCCGCGGCCCGTAGATCTAACCGGCCCGTCGGCTGGCGTACTCTGCCGTCCGTGGCCAGAGTTGTCGTTGAGGTGATGCTCAAACCGGAGATCCACGATCCCCAGGGAGAGGCGATCGCCAGCGCGTGCCATCGCCTCGGGTTTGACCAGGTCGCCGGCGTCCGCCAGGGCAAGCGGTTCGAAGTGGAGCTCGGCGAGCCGGGCGAGCCCGCCGACGAGGCCGCCCTGGCCCGGGTGGCCGAGCTGGCAAGCGAGCTGCTGGCCAATCCGGTGATCGAGGAGTTCTCCGTCCGCCCTGCCTGAGCGGCCTGAGGGGCCTGAGCGGCCTGAGGGGCCTGAGCGGCCTGACCAGTCAGCGGTCTCAGCGGACGAATCTGGGCGCCGTCGTGTCCGTTAACAGCTTGGAAGGGCACTGTTCGTCCAGAGATCGCCCAAGTTCATGGTTACCGCAGCCTGTCACGGGAATCCATTCACAATGAGGTCAGCGACGACCCATGCGTTACGGGGAGCTTAGGAGCGGATGCGTACTCGGGTGACATCTGCCAGGGAGCCGGCCACCGATGCCCGGTTCTGCCTGATGTTCCCGCGTGAGACGATCAGCGTTCCCGTGGTGCGCAGGGTGCTCGGCGAGACCCTCGAGCGGATCGGCGTCGACGAAGAGTGCATCGCTGACCTGCTGCTGGCCGTCACCGAGGCGTGCACGAACGTGCTGCGGCACAGTGGCCCGGGGTTCCGGTACGAGGTCACGGCGATGGTCGGCCCGCACAGCTGCATGCTCGAGGTCGTGGACAACGGCCGCGGATTCGACCGGGCTGCGCTGCGCAAGCACGTGACGCCGATGCGCTCGGTGTCGCGGTTCCGCCGCCGCCGACCGCCCGCCGAGTGGCCGTTCCCGGCTTCCGCGGCGTCCCAGCGGCGCCACCGGCTGCAGCGGATCAGCCGCGAAGAGCGCGCGCTGGCCGATCTGCCCGAATCCGGGCGCGGCCTGGCCATCATGCGCGCCTGCGTCGACGACGTGACGCTGCGCAGCCGCCCGGGCCGCGGGACCGTCGTGTCCCTGCAGAAGCGGATCGAGCTGCGCAGCGACGCGCCGCTCGCCCACCCGGCAGGCGCCGCGGACCCAGTGCCCGAGGTGCTGACGCTCCGGGACGCCGGCTGAGCCGCACCGGCGCCGGATTCCATGATCCCGGAGGATTGTCAGCGCATGGAGCAAAGAATCCTCCGGGATCATGAAGCTGGCCGTGGCGCGAACGCGTCAGCTGCAGGTGGCCGGTAATCTGCCTGGGTGGTGGTGTGCTCATGAGTGCTGCACGCATCGGGGTCGTCACGTTTCCCGGATCACTCGATGACCGCGATGCCGCCCGCGCCATCGGCCGGGCGGGCGCGATCGCGGTCCCGCTCTGGCACGGTGACCGCGACCTGAGGGGCGTCGACGCCGTGGTGCTGCCCGGCGGCTTCTCGTACGGCGACTACCTGCGCTGCGGTGCGATCGCCCGGTTCGCTCCGGTGATGGCCGAGCTGGTGCCCGCCGCCAGGGCCGGGCTGCCGGTGCTCGGCATCTGCAACGGGTTCCAGATCCTCTGCGAGGCGCACCTGCTGCCCGGCGCGCTGACCCGCAACAGCGGGCTGCGGTTCATCAGCCGCGAGGTCCGGGTGCGGATCGAGAGCACCGGCACGCCCTGGACGCATTCCTACGCGCCCGGCCAGGAGCTGACCCTGGTGCTGAAGAGCGGCGAGGGTGCCTACGTGGCCGAGGCGGCCACGCTGGCCGGCCTGGAGGAACGGGGCCAGGTGCTTGCCCGGTACGTGGGCGCCAGCCCGAACGGCTCGGCCGCCGGGATCGCCGGGATCCGCAGCGACAGCGGCAGCATCGTCGGGCTGATGCCGCACCCCGAGCACGCGATCGACGCGCTCACCGGGCCGGGCGAGGACGGGCTCGGCTTCTTCACCTCCGCCGTCCGCACGCTGGCCGCCGCGTGACCGGCACGAGCGCCGCGCCGTCGCCGCGGACCCCGTCGCCGCGGACCCCGTCGCCGCGGACCC
>JASHQP010000556.1 GCA_030039095.1 Streptosporangiaceae bacterium | reverse complement strand
CCGCGGGCGCCGTGCCGCAGCGCACCGAGATCCTGCTGTGGCATGAGAGCAGCAGCGAGCCGCCGAACCTCTACGTCGCCGAGCTCGACGGCTCGGCCGCGCGCGCGCTGACCGCCTGGCCGGACCCGCACCCGCAGCTGACCTCGATGCACAAGCGGCTGATCGTGCACGAGCGCGGCGACGGGGTCCAGCTCTCCGGCATGCTGCACCTGCCGCCGGGCTACGACCCGGCCACCGGCGGCCGCCTGCCGTTGCTGATCTGGGCCTATCCGCTCGACTACGGTGACCCGGCCACCGCGGGCCAGGTCCGGGGCAGCAGCCAGCGGTTCACGCGGCTGAACGCCCTGGAGCCCACGTGGTTCGTGCTGCGCGGCTACGCGGTGCTCTCGAACGCCACGATGCCGGTGATCGGCGATCCCGAGACGATGAACGACACGTTCATCGAGCAGGTCACCGAGTCGGCCCGGGCGCACGTCCAGGCTCTGGACGAGATGGGCATCGTGGACCGCTCGCGGGTGGCGGTCGGCGGGCACAGCTACGGCGGGTTCATGACCGCGAACCTGCTCGCGCATACTGACCTGTTCACCGCGGGGATCGCGAGGAGCGGCGCGTACAACCGGACCCTGACACCGTTCGGCTTCCAGGCCGAGCGGCGCAGCTTCTGGGAGGCATCCGCGGTCTACGACCAGCTGTCGCCGTTCCGCTACGCGGACAGGATCGCGGCGCCGCTGCTGCTCGTCCACGGCGAGCAGGACAGCAACTCGGGCACGTTCCCGATCCAGTCCGAGCGGCTCTACCAGGCGATCCAGGGCACCGGCGGGACCGCGCGGCTGGTGCTGCTGCCGCACGAGAGCCACGGCTACCTGGCCCGCGAGTCGGTGCTGCACGTGCTCGCCGAGCAGTTCGAGTGGCTGGCGCGCTGGTGTGGCTGAACTCGGGCAGAGAGTCACCCGGGGGCCCGGCGGTCCACGGGCCGGGCCACACCGGGTGACGGGGCGCGGCAGTGCCGGAGTTGCGGGAGCAGGACAGGTTCCGGCGGGCCCTCGGCCGCGCTTACGGGTTCAAGCACACCGCAGCAAGGTGCAGCCAGCCTGAATACCGTCTGCGGATCGTCTGGACGTCTGGATACGCAGGGCGCGTTACCGGGAGTTAACGTTGTCAACACCAGCGCGTTGCTGCACTATGAAGCCGTGACCCAGACTCGCGTCGGCCGGCCCGGCTACCACCACGGCGACCTGCCCAAGGCGCTTGCCGACGCGGCGACGAACCTGGCCCGCACCGGTGGCCCGGAGGCGGTCGTGCTGCGCGAGGCGGCCCGTCAGGTCGGCGTGTCGGCCGCCGCCGCTTACCGGCACTACGTCGGGCACGGCGAGCTGCTCGCGGCGGTCAAGGACCGGGCGCTCGAGGCGCTGGCCAACGCGATGCAGGACGGCCTGGACGGCGGCGAGCGGCTGGCCGATCCCGCCGCGGACGCGGTGCGCCGGTTCACCAACCTCGGCCGGGCCTACGTCGGCTTCGCGCTGGCCAATCCCGGGCTGTTCCACACGGCGTTCTGCCGGCCGCAGGCCAAGCGCACCGAGGACGAGATGACCGCGCGGATCGCGGCCGCCCGGCCGTACCAGATCCTGTCCGTATCGCTGGACGAGCTCGTTGCCGCCGGCCTGCTCAACCCGGCGCGGCGCTCGGCCGCCCCGATCGCGTTCTGGGCGGCCGTGCACGGCCTGGCGACGCTGCTGGTCGACGGCCCGCTCACGGCGATGAGCGAGCAGGAGCAGGGCCTGGCCATCCAGCGAACCCTGGACATCCTCATCGAGGGCATCGGCTCGGCGCCGCGCCCCGCGTAGCCTCGGGGACCTGCGAGCCGGCAGTCTTGTCCATCTGGGCCGAACGCGTTCGTCGTCGTGGTGACAGGTCGAAGACTCTGACCGTGGAACCCAGGAGGAACCATGAAGTACATGCTGCTGATCTGCGCCGAGGAGAACGCCGAGCTGAACGCCGAGGAGCAGGCGGAGATCGAGCCCGCGATGGATGCGTGGCTGAAGGACGTCGACGGCCGCGGGGCCCGCCTGCTCGGCAGCCAGCTCCGCCCGGTCAGCGACGCCACGACCGTGCGGATGCGCGGCGGCGACGTGCTGGTCGCCGACGGGCCGTTCGCCGAGACCAAGGAGCAGATCGCGGGCTTCGACGTCATCGAGTGCGCAGACCTCGACGAGGCGATCGACGTGGCATCCCGGCACCCCGTGGCCAGGTTCGGGTCCATCGAGGTGAGGCCGTTCTGGACGGAATGACCCCGGACGTCGGCGAGGCCGTCGCCGGGGCGTTCCGGGAGGAGTGGGGACGCGTGGTCGCGGCCCTGATCGGCACGACCGGCGACTGGGACCTGGCCGAGGAGTGCGCGCAGGAGGCGTTCGCCAGCGCGCTGAAGACCTGGCCGCGCGATGGCGTGCCCCGCCGCCCCGGCGCCTGGCTGACCACGGTGGCGCGCAACCGCGCGCTGGACCGGTTGCGCCGCAGCGCGGCGGAGGCGGCGAAGCTGAGGGAGGTGGCCGCCCTGGCACCAGCCGGCGAACCCGGCCCGGACGACGACAGCGGGATCCGGGACGACCGCTTGCGCCTGATGTTCACCTGCTGCCATCCGGCCCTGCCGCTGGAAGCGAGGGTGGCGCTCACCTTGCGCACCCTCGCCGGCCTGAGCACCGCCGAGATCGCCCGGGCGTTCCTGGTGCCCGAGGCGACGATGGCAAAGCGCCTGGTCAGGGCCAAGAACAAGATCCGTCACGCGGGAATCCCTTACCGGGTACCGCCCGCGCACTTGCTGCCGGAACGCGTCGTCGGGGTGCTAGCCGTCCTCTACCTGCTCTTCAACGAGGGGTATGCGGCCAGCGCCGGGGCCGACCTGGTGCGGCAGGGGCTGTGCGCCGAGGCCATCAGGCTGGGCCGGGCCATGGCCGGACTGATGCCGGACGAGCCCGAGGTGCTCGGCCTGCTGGCGCTCATGCTGCTGCACAACGCCCGCCGGGCCGCCCGCGTGGACGCCGCCGGGGACCTGGTGACGCTGGAGGACCAGGACCGCGACCGGTGGGATCGCGCCGCGATCGACGAGGGCGCCGGTGTCCTCGACGCGGCGCTGCGCCGCGGCCGGCCGGGCCCCTACCAGCTGCAGGCGGCGATCGCCGCGTGCCACGCGACGGCCCCGGACACGGCGGCCACCGACTGGGCGCAGATCGCGCTGCTGTACCGGCGGCTGGGGCAGCTGACCCCGTCGCCGGTGATCGAGCTGAACCGGGCTGTCGCCGTGGCGATGGCCGAGGGGCCAGCGGCCGGGCTCGCGCTGGTTGCGGCCATCGAGGACTCCGGCGCGCTGGCCGGTTACTACCTGCTGCCCGCCACCCGCGCCGACCTGCTCCGGCGCCTGGGCCGTCGGCCCGAGGCCGCGGCCAGCTACCGCGCGGCCCGCGATCTGGCCGCCACCGACGCGGAGCGCCGCTACCTGGACCGCCGCCTGTCCGAAGCCACCGACCCCGCCTGAATCCCGCCCCTATCGGGCCGGGTTTCGGGGGGCAGGTGCGCTTAAATATGTTGACAGCGTTAACTTGGCTTGGCCATAATGGCCAAGTAAACAGTGTAAACATAGTTGGGGTGGTCCACATGATCGACATGCAGATCCTGAACGACGCGCTGCTGGCCGTCGCGTTCGCTGCCGGTATCGCGATCCTGCTCGCGGTCGCGATGGTCGGGACGGAGGCCCTTTCGCGGCGGCACGAACGCCGGGGCATCCGCGCGATCGAGCAGCACCTCGCCACCGTGGCGGAGCAGCGGGACTCGGCGCCCAAGCGCTGACGTGCGGCCCGGCAGGTAACGGGCCGGCCGGGCTCTGCGGGTTCAGCGGCACCACGCTGGTCTTCAGCGTCTCCCGGTCGACCACCAGGACGCTGCGGTTGGGCAGAGGCGTCCAGCCCGGCTGCGCCCAGCCCGACGAGGCCACGATGATGCCCGCGTCGGTCTCGAGGTGGGCGAGCTCGAAGTACTGATCCGTACCGCACTCGAGTCCCCGTGCGGCCAGGGCGGCGTGCGGGATGCGTTCCGGCCAGTAACAGCAAATTGCATAGAGGGCGTCCGGAGTAAGCAGCACCGCGTTCAGGCTGTTCGGCTGCAGCAGCCGGCCGATGTGGGTGGCCGTCGCCTCGATCGCGCTGATCATGTCCTTGCCCGCCTCGAGCCCGGACAGTATGTGCAGGAAGTAGCGCTCGCTGTCCGTGGTGCCGGTGAGCTGGCGCTCCCAGGCCGGCGGCAGCAGCTCGCCGAGCCGGTCCTGCGGGTGGATCGCGCCGTTGTGCGCCAGCACCATGTCGCCGCGGCGGAACGGGTGGGTGTTGCGCGTCTCGACCGGCAGGCCCGGGGTCGCCCAGCGGAGGTGGACCATGCCCAGGTCGCCGAGCCTGCGGTGGGTGAGCTCGCTGTAGGCGTCCGAATCCGCCGCCCGCACCGGCGACTTCTGGACGTGCACGTCGCCCGGATGCTCCCGGTCATACCAGGCGACCCCCCAGCCGTCGCCGTGGAACTCCGACAGCTGCGTGAACTCGCGCAGGCCCGGCTCGCCCGTGAGCTCGGCGAGCGAGGCGTCGGTCCTGGTGCAGTACCCAAGCAGTCGGCACATGGCCCGTCCTACTTCCCCTAGAGGTACTTCCCCATTCCTCCGGCCACGTCGATCGACGCGCCGGTGATGTAGCTGGCGCGGTCGCTGGCCAGGAATGCGACGATGCCGGAGACCTCGTCCGCTCGGCCGAACCGGCCGAGCGGCACCTCGTCGGCTGCGAGCTGCCCGAAGAACTCCTCCGCCGGCGTGTCCGGGGCCCGCCTGCGGTGGATGTTCTCCCACTGCGGCGTGGTGACGAAGCCGATGTTCACGCTGTTGACCAGGATCCCCTCGGGGCCGAGCTCCATCGCCAGCGCCTTGGCCAGGCCCAGGCAGGAGGCCCGGTTGACCGAGGTGGCGAAGAACGCCGGGTCCGGGTAGCGCCCGTACACCGCGTTGATGTTGACGACCCGGGGGGCAGTGCTGCGGCGGAGCAGCGGCAGCGCGGCCCGGGTGCAGCGGACCTGCGACATCACCTTCACCTCGTAGTCACCCTCGAGATCGGCGTCGGCCAGCGTCTCGAACCGGCCCGGCCGCGCGGCGCCCGCGTTGTTGACCAGGATGTCGATCCCGCCGAGGGCGGACGCCGACTCGGCGATGAGCGCGTTCACCTGGCCGGCGTCGGTGACGTCACAGCGGAACGCGAAGACGGTGCCCCCCGGCTTGCGCAGCTCGGCGGCCGTCTCCTCGAGCTCGGCCCCGTTGCGGGAGCAGATGACGACCTGCGCTCCCTCGGCGAGCAGCTCGGCGGCGATCGCCTTGCCCAGGCCCTTGGACCCGCCGGTAACGACCGCGCGGCGGCCGGCCAGGCCGAGGTCCATCTACTCGCCGCCGTCCGCGGACTGCGACTCGGCGAGCGCGAGCAGGGTCTTGCGCGGCGGGCAGAACACGTCCACCTCCAGGCAGGTGGTGTCGGTGGTCCAGGCGCCGTGCGGCACCCAGGCCGGGATCACCGCGACGTCGCCCTTGCGCATCGTGCGCACGTCGCCGTCGATGTCGAAGGTCATCTCGCCGTCGAGGATGATCACGATCTGCTCTTCCTCGTGGACGTGCCGCGGCGCCTCGGTGTTGTGCGCGAAGTGCACGAAGTTGGTCAGGACGCCGTCGCCGAGCACTGGACGGAACGTTAGGCCGGGGACGTACTCGGCCGACGCCAGGTCATCGATGTGCACGTACCGGCCGGGGCCGGTGGGCTCACCTTGCGCCTCCTCGGCGAAGTGCGCGGCAGCGTCGGTCATGATCCCTCCAGTGCGGTCCGGACGAGGCCCCCGAGGCGCCGGGCGCCCTCGTCGATGAGTTCGTCGGCGACCCGGCTGTAGGCCAGGCGCATCTGCGCGGCCCCGCCCTGCCCAGGGTAGAACGGCTGGCCGGGCACGTAGGCCACCTTGGCTGCCGTGGCCGCGGCGGAGAGCGCCACGGTGTCCACCCCGTCCGGAGCCGTGACCCAGGTGAAGAAGCCGCCGCGTGGTGAGGTCCAGGTCACGGCGCCGGGCATGTGCGCCCGCAGCGCCTGGTCCATGAGCGCGGCGCGCCGGGCGTACAGCGCGCGGGACTCGACGAGCTGGCGGTCGAGGTGGCCGCCGCGCCCGTACTCCTCGAGCATCCGCTGGCCGAGCGCGCCCGAGCACTGGTCGGAGTTCTGCTTGGCGGTCACCAGCTGCGCGATGACCTCGGGCGGCCCGGCCGCCCAGCCGAGCCTGACCCCGGGGAAGAACGTCTTGGAGAACGTGCCCGCCTGAACCACCACGTCGGGCGCCTGTGACCACAGGCTCGGCGGCGCCGTGGCGTCGAAGCCGAGCTCCCGGTACGCGACGTCCTCGAGGATCAGGAAGTGGTACCGGCGGGCGAGCTCGACGAGCTCGGCCCGGCGATCGGCGGCCAGGGACAGCCCTGTCGGGTTCTGGTGATCGGGGATCGTGTACAGCACCTTGGGCCGCACCCCGGCGGCGAGCAGGTCGGCGAGGACGTCGACCCGCATGCCGTTGTCGTCCATGGGCACGCCGCGCAGGTCCGCCTCGTAGCCGCGGAACGCCATGATCGCGCCGAGGTAGGTCGGCGCCTCGACCACGACCACGTCACCGTCGTCCACCAGGCTCTTGGCGATGAGCTCCATGCAGTCGATGCCGCCGCTGGTGATCATCAGCTCGCCCGCGGCCGGGCGCCGGCCCTGCAGCGACTCGAGCCGGCCGGCCACGTAGTCGCGCAGCCCAGGCAGCCCCTCGGTGGGGGAGTACTGCAGCGCGACGGCCACGTCCGTGGCGATCAGCTGGGCGGCGATTTCTCCCAGCACATCGCGGGGGAACGTCGCGGGATCCGGGAAGCCGCCCGAGAACGTGATCACGTCGGTGGCTCCGGCCAGGGAGAGGATCGCGGTGATCTCGCCACCGCCAAGCATTTGCGTCCGGCGGGCGAAGCTCGCGGTCCAGTCCCTGAGCTCCGGAGCGGCTGTCATCCGTGCCTCCCGATTCGTCGATGCTGGTCACACTTACTGCGGCCCCTTGACATGGGAGCCTGGCAAACGTAAGAATTCTCGGCAGAAGGACATACATTTGCTTAGGTCTAGCTGAAGCATACCTGAAGTCAGCAACCTTCTCACCCAGAGATGTCTGCCAATTGACAACCACCTCAGCGCCGCTCGCGCGGCTCGCCGAAGTCGCCTCACCCTCCACCGAGAAGGTGGAGGTCGACGACCTCGACCTCACCCTTCTCCGGGCCCTCGCTGTCGACGCCCGGCAGTCCCAGCGCGCCCTCGCCCGGGCTGTCGGCATGTCGCCGCCCGCGATCGCCGACCGGCTGGCCCGGCTGGAACGCCTGGGCGCGATCCGCGGCTACCGGGTCGAACTGGACTGGGCGGCGCTCGGCTACCCGGTCGTGGTCTACCTGGCCGTGACCGCGAATCCGGGCGCCGACCTGAGCGAGGTCGCCCGCGCGATCCGGGCGCTCCCGGAAGCTCAGGACATGAGCGTCGTTACCGGTGCCTTTGACCTGCTGGTACGGTTGCGGGTCCGGGACCATACCCACCTGCGCGAGCTGCTGCTGCACACGATCTTCCAGATCCCCGGCGTCCAGCGCACGGAGACGTTCCTGTCGCTGGCCGACGCCGAGCCCGAGAACTTCGCCGAAGCCCTGCTCGACCAGATGAGCCAGCTGGGCAAGCAGGGCCAGCGGGGCAGATCCGGCGACAAGAGCAGAGGCAACCAGCCCTGACGCGGAACCCGCGCCAAGACCTGACGAGGAGTGCACCCCAAAGTGAGTACCGCATCCCCAGAGCACCCCGGCCAGCGGGCCGCCAGCACCGCAGGTGTCGGCCAGCCCGGCTTCGTCGCCCGGCACGGCCTGTTCACTGCCCGGCAGGCCACCGCCGCTGAGGTAGTGGCCGCACGGATCGAGGAACTAGGCCTGCGCACCGTGCGGCTCGTGGTCGTGGACCAGCACGGCCAGCCGCGCAGCAAGTCGCTGTCCGCGGACGCGGCGCTGGCCGTACTCGAGAACGGTCTCGACTTCTCCGGCGCGATCTACAGCCTGGACACCGGCAACAACGTGTTCGTCCCCGCGTTCGCCGCGGGCGGCGGGTTCGGCATCGAGGAGTTCACCGGATTTCCGGACGTGGTCCTGGTGCCCGACCCGACCACGTTCCAGGTGCTGCCGTGGGCGGACCGCACCGGGTGGATGCTCTGCGACGTCTACTTCTCCAACGGCCAGCCGATGCCGCTGGACGGCCGCGGCCTGATGCGCCGGGCCCTGGCCGAGCTGGGCGAGCTCGGCTACGACTACCTGGCCGGGATCGAGATCGAGTACTACATCGTCAAGGTCGAGTCGGACCTGATCACGCCGGAGAACGCCGGGTTCACCCCGGCGCCCCCGCCGGTCAGCGTGTTCGAGCGCGGGTACCAGTACCTGTCCGAGGTCCGCCTGGACAGCGTGTCCGCCACGCTCGAGGCGATCCGGGACGCGCTGTGGGGGGTCGGGCTGCCGCCGCGGGCCATGGAGGACGAGTGGGGCCCGGGCCAGATGGAGTTCAGCTTCAGCCCGATCGGCGGGCTGGCGGCGGCCGACGCGGTCGTGCTGTTCCGGTCCGCGGTGAAGCAGGTCTGCCAGCGGCGCGGCCTGCTGGCCAGCTTCATGTGCCGGCCGGGCCTGCCGAACTTCTTCTCGTCCGGCTGGCACCTGCACCAGTCGCTGCTCTCGCGGACGGACGGCAGCAACGCCTTTGCCAGCGAGGACGCGCCGCTGTCGGAGCTCGGCCGGCAGTACGTGGCCGGGCTCATCGAGCACGCGCTGCCGATGATGCCGTTCTCCACGCCCACCGTGAACGGCTACAAGCGCTACCGCCCGTACTCGTTCGCCCCGGACCGGGTGTGCTGGGCGGTGGAGAACCGCGGCGCGCTGGTGCGGGTGCAGGGCGCGCCCGGCGACACGAGCAGCCACGTGGAGATGCGGATCGGTGAGCCGGCGGCCAACCCTTACCTCTACATGGCCGCCAACATCGCGGCCGGCATCGACGGGATCCGCCGCGGGCTCGAGCCGCCGCCCCCGGTCGAGGCCGACCCGTACGTGGCTGACGCGCCGATGCTGCCCACGTCGCTGGCTGACGCGGTCACTGCCCTCGACGCCGACAAGTTCTACCGCCAGGCGTTCGGCGACACGCTCGTCGGCTACCTGCTGCAGATGAAGCGCGCCGAGGTCAAGCGCTACGAGGCTGCCGTGGCGGAGAACCCGCCGCCCGAGGGGCAGGAGGTCAGCGACTGGGAGATGCGCGAGTACTTCGAGTTCTACTGAGCGAGCCAGAGACGAGCGAACCATCACACCCGGAGGCCACGTGACTTTGCAGCACATCGTCCTTTTCAGCTTCCCCCGCGAGCTGACCGAGGAGGAGGCGGCCGCGATGCGGGCGATGGTGGCGAGCTGGCCCAGCGAGATCGGGCTGATGACAAAGTGCCGGTTCGGCACCGACCTCACCCGCGAGCGCAATCGCGGCTACGAGTACCTGCTCTACACCGAGTTCCCGGATGCGGAAACCCTCCGCGAGTACCAGGACCATCCCGTGCACGTGCGGTTCCGCGACTGGATCGTGGAGCGCGGGTGCACACCGCTGGCATTCGACTACCACCTGGACGACGGCACCGTTCTTATGGCCGGGCCCGATTCGGCAGCCCGCAAGTGAAGTTAGGGAGGGCACCACCATGGCAGACACCGACCGCAGCCTGGCCGTCGCGACCGGCCAGGACGAGCTGGCACACGGCTCGCTCAGGATCTGGGACGCCATCGCGATCTCGGTCTCGGTTATCGCACCGGGAATGGCGATGCTCCTGAACGTGTCGGGCGTCGCGATCGTCGCCGGCGGCTCTACGCCGCTGGCGTTCCTGCTCGGCGGCATCGCCTGCCTGGCGCTGGCGTTCGTGGTGATCGGTTTCACCCGGCGGATGGCCTCGGCGGGATACGCCTACACCTACGCCAGCCGCAGCCTGGGCAAGGAGGGCGGCTTCATGGCCGGCTGGCTGTACTTCGCCGGCATGATCTGCTTCGTGCCGATGACCATGTCCGGCGTCGGCTACCTGGCCGCCAACCTGTGCGGCCTGAATCCCAACTGGTGGATCCTGTTCTTCTTCCTCGGCATGGGGCTGCTGGTCGTGCTGTCGATCGTGCGGATCAAGGTCACCACCCGCGTCCAGCTGATCGTGGGCATCGTCACGATCGCGGTGATCGTGATCGTCGACCTGATCACCACCGCCAAGGGCGGGGCCCACGGGCAGGCGCTGTCGGCGTTCAGCTTCTCGCACACGGTGAGCGGCGGGTTCAACGGCGTGTTCTACGGCATCATCCTGGGCGTCACCTCCTACATCGGCTTCGAGACCGCCGCCGACTTCGGCGAGGAAACCGCCAACCCGCGTCGCTACATCCCGATCGCGATCATCGCGGCGACGGTGTTCGCGGTGGTCTTCTACCTGTGGACCACGTACTCGATGGCGATCGGCTTCGGCGTGAAGAACGGCGCGACCTGGGGCGCGGACCCGGTCGGCCTGCAGACGATCGCGAACAAGTTCGTCACGCCGTGGGTGGGCACGCTGGTCGAGATCGGCGGCCTGTTCGCCGCGTTCATCGTGTGCGTGGCCTGCGCGACCGCCGGATCGCGGACCCTGTTCGCGATGGGCCGTGAGGGAGTGCTGCCCAAGGCGTTCTCGCACACCCACCCGCGGTTCAAGACCCCGGTCAACGCGACGCTGGCCGTTGTCGCGGTGGCGATCGTGATGGCGCTGCTGATCGGCTACCCGCTGTCGGACAGCGCGTTCGGCCAGCCGTTCAGCAACTACTACTTCTGGGCCACCCTGGGCACGCTGCTGATCATCGTCGTCTACATCATGCTGTGCGTGGGCGGCGCCGTGTTCTTCCACCGGACCAGGAACACGCGCCGCTGGAACCCGCTGGTGCACGTGCTGATCCCCGTGATCGGTGTGGTGGTCTTCGGCGCCGCGCTGTACGGGTCGGTGCACCCGACCCCGCCCGGCATCCTGAAGTGGACCCCGTACCTGGCGATCATCTGGCTGTTGCTCGGCATCGGTGTGGTGCTCTGGCTGCGCTCCCGGCGCCCGGACGCGGTGGCCCGCATCGGCTCGATCCTCGGCGAGGAGGGCGGCAGCGACGCGGCCGTGCTCGACGAGCCCGACGCCCCGCCGCCGGCCCCGGCCAGGTAAGTCCAGCAGTGTCGTGGGGCCCACGCTGTTCCTCTTACGACCGCGTGGGTCCCGCGACCGTGTCAGCTGCGCGCACGCAGCAGCGCGGCGACCCGGTCCCTGGGCAGCGCCGGGGTACGGTGGCCGTCGCGGCCGGTCATGTCCTCGTTCGCGACGAGCACGTTGGCCACGGCCTCCTCGGTGGCCTGCACGACGGCCTCGTAGAAGGGATTGATGAAGCCCCACGGCACGAACCGCAGCTCGTCGTGGCGTTCGGGTACCGCGCCGAGCATCACCTCGCCGCCCGGCGTGAACGCGCCCGGATTGCCGGTGGAGAACGCGAGGAAGAGGTCGCCCGAGAAGTGCGAGCCGGTGGTGCCGGTGCGGGCAATGCCGAGCGTGACCCGCCGGGCGAGCGCCATGCACTGGTGCGGCAGCAGGGGCGCGTCGGTGCCGACGATCGCGATCACCGATCCGGCGCCGCTGCCGGCGCTTGCGGGGGCGCCCGGGGCGCCCGGAGCACCCGGGCCGGCGGAGCCGCCGGTGTAGTCGGCGAGGAGCTCGCCCACGGGCAGGCCGGCCAGCGTGAGTTCCCGCCTGCTCCCGAAGTTGGCCTGCACGAACACCCCGACGGTGTGGGTCGTGCCGGCGAAGCTCACCAGGCGGGAGGCGGTGCCGTTGCCGCCCTTGAACTCGTAGCAGATCATGCCGGTCCCGCCGCCGACCGAGCCCTCCTCGACCGGGCCGGCCGCCGCCGACTGCAGCGCATCCAGGCAGTCCTGCTCGGTGACGCTCGGCGTGTTGATGTCGTTGAGGTAGCCGTCCCAGGTCTCGCCGACCACCGGGAGCAGCCAGGCCTCGGCGAGCCGGGGATGATGGCGGGCCACCCAGGCCACGATCGCGGCGTGCGCGATGCCGACCGCGTGGGTGTTGGTGATCGCCACCGGGCCGGCGAACGTGCCGGACTCCCGGATCCACGACACGCCGGTCATCTCCCCGTTCCCGTTCTGGGAGAAGAAGCCGGCGGCCACCGGGTCGGCCGGATTGGCCGCGCCGCGCGGGTGGATCGCGGTCACCCCGGTGCGCACGGATGTGCCGCGGATCAGCGTTGCCGTTCCGACCTCCACGCCGGGCACGTCGGTGATCGCGTTCCACGCGCCCGGCGTGCCGCCGAACGGTATCCCGAGCGACCTGGCCCGCGGCTTGCCCGCTGGCGTCGCCGCGTGCGGGCCTGACGGCCCCGGCCCGGTTTCTGGCATGGCGCCATCCTCCCGCAGGTGTTCCGGACGTGCTCTGTGACGCTCTTTGCCTGCTACGGCACGATGACCACGGGCACTGGCGCGTGACGGGCCAGGCTGACCGCGACCGAGCCGATCATCCGGTGGGCGGCGTGCGACGAGCTGCCCACCACGATCACCACGTTCTTGCTGGGGTCGGCGTCGTGGATGTCCGTGGCCGCCGCGATGAGCTCATCGGCGATGAGGCCCTGCCGGTGCTGGAATTCCCAGCCAGGTGCCTGCTCGTCCAACTGCTTGGCTGCGGAGGCACGCAGGTCCTTGGCGATGTCGTCGAAGTCCAGTTCCATCTCGGCGATGGCGCCGGGGGAGAGGCTGACCATGCTGGACAGGTGAGCCACATACACGGCTTCGATGCGGCCGGTGCGGCCCTGCAGCAGGCTGACCGCGGTGTCGAGTGCGCGGCTGGCGGGTGGCGAGCCGTCATATCCCACGACAAGGTGCAAGAACGCGGCAGGAGGGGTGTCGGAGGTCATAGCGATCATGCTAGCTGGCGCGGTCAGCCGACAGGTGGCGTGGTCAGGTGACGCGTACGGCCAGTTTGCGCCGTCAGGCGACGTGCGCGGCAGCCAGGCCGGGGAGCCAGCCCTGGCGATCACGGCCGGCGCCAGCGCTGTGCCGGGCCAGGTCCGGGAACATCTTGCCGACGGCCTCATCGACAGCACGGTGCCTGGCGTCCAGCACCGGAAGTACGCCCGAATCCGGCGCGGCCGCGACCGCCTGCCGTTCCGCAGCCCCGGCAGCCCCGGCCAGCCGCTCGCCGATGCGCTGGGCGTAGGCACCCAGGAACGCCTGCCGGAACGAGCGGATGCGAGACGGCCCGCCGTCGTCGCGGCGGGCGCCCTCCTGCGCCATCGCGGCGCTGGCCTGCTCGAGCAGCGAGCCGAAGATCAGTTCCACGGCGTCGAGGTCGCCGCGGAAGCCGAGCACCGTGCTCAGGCCCAGGTGCCGGTGCCAGACCGCCCGGCAGCGGTTCGCCGTGGCCACCGCGTCGAGCAGGTCCGTCTTGGCCAGCTCGTAGGGGCCGTCGATGATGAGCCTCCGGCCCTCGGCCGTCACCCGGCCGGAGTCGGGACGGGCCGCGAACATCGCGTCGTTGATGCTGCGCGCGGCGAGCAGTTCCTGGGCCCGGGCACTCAGCGCCTCCGCCTCACCGGGGAACTCCGTGGCCTCGGCCTTGGTCAACAGCGCCCTGGCCCGGCCGAGCGCCCGCTGGCCCGCCTGGCGTGCCTGGGCCTGCGCTGACGCGGCGACGCCCTGCCGTGCGGTGCCCGGCAGCGGGCAGACCCGGCCGAGCCTGGGCAACGTGGAGAACGCGTAGAGCACCTCGAGCGCGCAGGTCACCGTCGCTTCGATGTCGGCCTGCTCGCGGTTGCGCCACTGCTCCAGGTAGCCGTCGTCCGAATTCCACCAGGCGGTGGCGCCGAGCGCGGCCATCTGGGACCGCCAGCGCTCGTCCACGGCCGCGCTGTTGTAATTGCGCATCTCCATCGTCGCGGCGTCCGTTGCCATCCGGGCTTGCCTGGCACCGAACTGCCTGCCGACCTGCCGGACTACCTCGGCGGGCTGCCAGCCCTGCCGCCAGCCAGCGGTCACCGCACGGGTGAGGCTCCCGAGCAGCTCTCGTTCGACGGCCTCCTGCCATTCGCGCTGGATGGCACCCGGGGGCGTCTGCGCGAGCCGTGCGGCACACCGGCCGAGTTCTTCGTCCCGGCCGTCGACCTGAGCCTGCAGCGCGTCCGACACCAGTTCCTCGGCGTGGGCTGCGGCTGAAAGCCCGGACAGCCGGGACGGCGCGGCCGCTGCCGGTGGTGCCGGCGTGGCGGGTACGGCCGGTGGTGCGGCCGCTGCCGGTGGTGCCGGCGTGGCTGGTGGTGCGGTAGCCCGCGGTTCCCTGACCGATGGCGCCGGGTCGGCAAAAGGTGCAGATGGTGCAGGCCGGGCACGCGGAGCGGACGGCGCAGGTCCGCCCGAATCCGCGGCCGCCGGGCAAGGCTCGTCCCGCGCGATGGGGTCCGGCCCGCGAAGACGGACCCTCTTCCACGGCTTCTGCTTCGCGTGGCGTCCCTGCCGCATCGGCATGCCCATGCTTAGCCCTTCGTCGCACGGCCGATCGCAGAATCCCATGAAAGGCGGGTCCGACCTGCGGCGACACGCGGTACATCGGGGGTGAACATGAGGAATTCCGCATTCGTTCACCTTGCGGGTGAGCCGATGAGCGGGTTTCGGCCAGTCTCGGCGTCTTGTAGGCGGCAGCGGGCAGCGCCCGCAGCCCGCCCCGCTGTCCGTAGCCAGAGCCGCCGTTTTTTTAACGTTGCGATGGGCGGGCGGCCAGCGCTCCATGCGCATGCCGCGGCCGGGGCGGGTCAGCCGCTGAGCGAGATGCTGTCGGCGCTCGACTGCGTGTCGGGGCGGCCCAGAGCCCGGTAGCGCCAGCCGGCGCCGCGCCAGCGGTCGCCGTCGAGGGCGCCGCGGCCGTCGGCGATGTTGCGCCGGGCCACGGCCTTCCCGACCACCTCGGGGTCCGCCTCGATGAACTCACGCCACTCGGTCAGCAGCAGCAGCACGTCCGCGTCCGCGGCGGCGCCCAGCATCGAGTCCGCGTACTCGAGCTCGGGGTGGACCTGCCGGGCCCGGTCCAGGGCGGCCGGGTCGTAGACGGTCACCCGGGCGCCCAGGCCGTGCACGGTTCCGGCCACGTCGAGCGCGGGGGAGTCCCTGATGTCGTCGGAGTTCGGCTTGAACGAGCAGCCGAGGACGCCGACCGCGCGGCCCTCCAGCGACCCGCCGGCCATCTCGAGCGCCAGGTCGACCATGCGGGCCCGCCGCCGCAGGTTGATCGCGTCCACCTCGCCAAGCAGGTTGCTCACCGAGCTGACCCCGATGTCCCTGGTCGCCGCCCCGAACGCGCGGATGTCCTTTGGCAGGCACCCGCCGCCGAACCCGAGCCCGGGGACAAGGAAACGCCCGCCGATCCGCTCGTCCAGCGCCAGAGCCTGGGCCAGCGGGACCACGTCGGCCCCGGCGGCCTCGCACACCTCCGCGATCGCGTTGATGAATGAGATCTTGATGGCGAGGAAGGCGTTCGCTGAGGTCTTCACCAGCTCGGCGGTGGGCAGGTCGGTCACCAGGAACGGCACCCCGGCCGCCAGCGGCCCGGCGTAGACCTCGCGCAGCAGCGCCTCGGCCCGGTCCGAGCCCACCCCGACCACGATCCGGTCCGGCCGCAGCGTGTCGGCGACCGCGTGCCCCTCCCGCAGGAACTCCGGGTTCCAGGCGAGCTCGGCGGCTGCCCCGGCGGGCGCCGCCTGGGCCAGCCGGCTGGCGACGATCTCGCTGGTGCCGACCGGAACGGTGGACTTCCCCACCACCAGGCAGGGCCGGTCCAGCTGCGGCGCGAGCGCGTCGATGCAGGCCATGAGGTGGGACAGGTCGGCCGCGTCGGAGTCGGGGCGCTGCGGGGTGCCGACGCAGACGAAGTGCACGTCCCCGAATGCGCCGGCCTCGGCGTAGCTGGTGCCGAAGCGCAGCCGGCCGGAGCGCAGGCCGGACTCCAGCAGCTGCTGGAGCTCCGGCTCGTGGAACGGCAGCCTGCCCGAGGCCAGGGCGCCGACTTGAGCTTCGTTCGTGTCCAGGCCGAGCACGTCGAAGCCGAGCTCAGCAAGGCACGCGGCGTGAGTCGCGCCAAGATAGCCGGTGCCGAGGACCGTAATGCGCAGTGGCATGGTCGCCCTTCGCTTTGTGGTCAAATCGGGTTATCTAAACCTGATGACACTGAAGCAGCCGCACTCGATCAGCGGCGTCACACGTACTAGCTCACCCTTGGGATACCCGGGAAAGCATAAACGTCACTAGATCGGCAAGTTGCGGCCTTGACCATCACCAGCCGCAAAATTCACCTTTGACGTTACCAGATGTAACGATCTGCCAGCGTCTTGTACTCGTGCAGCTCACCCTCGGCGAACCAGACGTCGATCTCCCGCTTGGCCTCGGCCACGTTGGCCGACGCGTGCACGAGGTTGGCGACCGGGAGGCCGTTTGCGTTGGCATAGGCCCTGCTCTGGTGGGCGAAGTCACCGCGGATCGTGCCCGGCTCCGCCTGGTCGGGGTAGGTCGCACCCACGAGCTTGCGGACGCTGGCGACCGCCTCGACCCCCTCGAGCACCAGCGCGAACACCGGTCCCGTCTGCATGAACGAGGCCACCGCGTTGTACACCTCCGGGCCGAAGCGGTCCTCGAGGTCGAAGTAGTGCTGCCGGTTGAGGTCGGCGTCCATCTGCACCATCTTGCAGGCGATGATCTTCAGAAGTGCTTCCTCGAACCGGGACAGCACGCGTCCCACGAGGCCACGAGTTACCGCATCGGGCTTCAGCAGGACCAAAGTCCGCTCGATCCCCGTGACGTCGCCCATAGATCTGTTCCCTCCAGCCAACCCCAAGCCACGAATTTGCCCGCACAGCTTAGCGACCAAAACGAGCTCCATACGACCCGGCTGACCAGGAGGCTCCCCGGACGGGCCGGAACGGTCAGCTCCGGGGGTAGCCCGGCAGCCGCCGGGCCCACGGCGCGGCGCGCTGCGAGCGGAGTTCTTCAAGGTCATGGCGGCCCGCCGGTAGCCTCTTTGCAGATGGACGAGACGTACGCGGCGCCAGCGGCCACGTCCCGCGTCGGCCGACGGCGCCCGCCGTGGCTGCTGCCGGGCGTGCTGGCGGCGATCCTGGTGTTCCTGACGGCGTGCGTGCTTGCCCACAGCCCGGTGCTGGACGTGGACCGGTGGATCCGCAGCGCGGTGGAGGCCCAGGCGCACTCGGCCAGGTGGCGCTGGGTCGGCTACGGCGGGCACGCTCCGGCCGTGCTGCTCACCGAGCTCGGGAACAACCAGGTCGCCTTTCCGGTGCTCATCCTGGCCGCGCTCGTCGTGGCCATCCGGCACCGCAGCGTGCGCCCGCTGCTCGCCGCCGCGATCGGCCTGGTGCTGCTGCTCGGCACGGTCGTCCCGGCGAAGATCCTGATCGCCAGGGCGGGGCCTGGCCTGCCGCCGGTCGCGCACGGAGCCATGGGCGTGTTCCCGTCCGGTCACACCGCCACATCCAGCGTGTGCCTGGGCCTTGCCGTGCTGCTGCTCGCCCGCGATCTGCGGGGCCGGGCGAGACAGGCCGCGCTGGCGGGCATGGCTGTGGTGTGCTTCCTGGTCGGCGCCGCCCTGGTCTGGTGTGACTACCACTGGTTCACCGACGTGGCCGCCGGCTGGGCGCTGGCCGCACTGATCGTCATGGCCGCGCTGCGGGCCACCGGCCTGAGCAGGGACCCGGGCAGCCCGGCGGATAGGGTTCGCGGGGGAGCGGCCGAGAGCACGGACACGAACAGGGAGCAGGCCGATGAGTCAGCGCGCGCGTGATCATCTGGGGCGGTTCGGCATCTGGCGGGCTTCGGCCCTGGCCACGCCGCAGCTGGCTGTCGACCTCGAGCGGCTTGGCTACGGCACGCTGTGGCTCGGCGGATCGCCGGACGGTGATCTCCGGCACGCCGAGGAGCTGGTCGAGGCGACCACCACCCTGACGCTCGCCACCAGCATCGTGAACATGTGGAAGGATGACGCGCGCACCGTGGCCGCGTCGTTCGCCCGGATCGAGGCGAACCACCCCGGCCGGTTCCTGCTCGGCGTCGGCGCCGGGCACCCCGAGGCGACGCAGGAGTACGCGAGCCCGTACGACACACTGGCGGGCTACGTCGACGTGCTGCTCGGCAGCGGTGTCCCCGCCGACAGCCTGGTTCTGGCCGCGCTGGGTCCCCGGGTGCTGCGCCTGGCCGGCGAGCGCACCGCGGGCGCGATCCCGTACCTGGTTCCGCCCGAGCACACCCGCCGGGCGCGGGCCATTCTCGGCTCCGGGCCGCTGCTCGCCCCGGAGCAGAAGGCGGTGCTGGAGACCGACCCGCAGCGCGCCCGCGCGCTCGGCCGCCCGCGGGTGCAGCGCCCGTACCTCGGCCTGGTCAACTACACCAGCAACTTGCGCCGCCTGGGCTGGGGCGAGGCGGACCTGCGCGACGGCGGCAGCGACGCGCTGATCGACGCGCTGGTCGCCTGGGGCACCGACGGCGAGGTCGCCGCCAAGCTCGGCGAGCATTTCGACGCCGGCGCCGACCACGTGGCCGTTCAGCTGCTGACCGCCTCCGACGACGACCTGGCCGACGGCTACCGCAGGCTGGCGGAGGCACTCGGCCTGAATCCCCGAGCCCATGGATGAACCGTTGGGCCGCATAGATCGCGCCCTTTGGTACATCCATGGAGCCGGGAGCCGGGAGCCGGGAGCCGGGAGCCGGGAGCTGTTAGGCCGAGTTCCGTAGATCATCGGAGGGTCGCTGGCCGGCCTGTGGCTTCG
>JASHQP010000555.1 GCA_030039095.1 Streptosporangiaceae bacterium | reverse complement strand
CGTTCAGCGCTCCCCCGCCGGGCGGCAGCTGGCGGCGCGCGCCGTCGAGGAAGCGGGCACCCAGGGCGGTCAGCGCGCCGGTCCCGCCGTCCGTGGACGCCGACCCGCCGAGGGCGATCACGATCCGCCCGGCGCCCGCGTCCACGGCGTCGGCGATGACCTCTCCGGTTCCGGTGGTCTGCGCGCCGAGCGGGTCCAGCACAGCCATCAGCGGCAGCCCGCTGGCCAGCGCGAGCTCGACGCACGCGGTCCGGTCCCGCAGCTCCAGCCAGCGGCTGGCCACGGCGCGCCCGTCTGGCCCGGTGACCTGGACCGGGTGCCAGCGGGCCGCCCCATCGGCCGCGGCGAGAACCTGCAGTGTGCCCTCGCCGCCGTCGGCGAGCGGCAGGCACACCAGTTCGTCGCCCGGCCTCGCTTCGCGCCAGCCCCCGGCGAGCGCCGCCGCGGCATCGCGGGCGGCGAGGCTGCCCTTGAACGAGTCGGGCGCGACGACGACCCGCATGACCGTCAGCTGGCCGCCTGCTGCGGCGGGTGGTATGCGGGCAGGCCGAGGCGGGTGCGGATGGTCTGCTGGACCTGCTCCTTCGGCGGCCGGGTGTCGATCGTGACCACGTATTCCCTGCGGCGGAAGATGTCCAGCACCGGATCGGTCTTCTCGTGGTACTCGCGCAGCCGGACGGCGAGGGCCTCCTCGGTGTCGTCCTCCCTGGTGACCAGCTCACTGCCGCAGGCGTCGCAGCGGCCGTCTTCCTTCGGGCTGTTGTCGATCAGGCTGTAGTCCATGCCGCAGCCCGCGCACAGCCGCCGGGCCATCACCCGCCGCCGGACCTCGCTGTCGGGCAGGTCGAGGTAGATCACGCTGTCGATGTCGTAGCTCTCCAGGAAGAACTCCGCCTGGCGCACGCTGCGCGGGAATCCGTCGATGATGAACCCGTAGTTCCAGTCGTGCTGGCCGAGCCGCTCCCGCACGATGCCCTCGACGAGGTCGTCGCTGACCAGCTCGCCCGCCGCCATGGTCCGCCTGACCTGGGCGCCAAGCTTTGTGTGGTTCTGCACGTTCCAGCGGAGGATGTCGCCCACGCCGATGTTCACCAGGTCCAGGTCAGCCGCGAGCATCGCCGCGTGCGTGCCCTTGCCGCTTCCCTGCACTCCCATGATGAGGTATTTCCGCATGCACATACCCTCGCACAGGCAGCGCCGCTGCGGCCCGCTGGCTTGGCTCCGGCTCGGGCCTAGCCGTGCGGCTCGCTGACCCCGGCCTCGCTGCGCAGCGAGAACCGCCGCTCGCACCACCGGCGCAGCTTGGGGTCGAGCGAGGTCCGGATCAGCGGCCAGTCCTCCATCAGCAGCCGGGCGTTGAGGAAGCGCGCCACCTCGTTGCGCCTGCCCTGGGTCAGCAGGATGCCGTACATGCTGCGCCGGATGGCGTCGTCGGTCACATCGAACTCGCGCATGCCCGGCCATGACAGGTGCCTCGGCAGCACCACGACTCCCTTGGACGGGCCGCGCAGTTCGTCCAGCCCCTGCGGGAGGCGGCCGGCGAGGCCGACACGTCCGGAGAGAAGTTCGGCAAGAGACATGCAGCAATTATCGCTGATCGGCGGGGAGACGCTGGCAGTGACTCGCGGGGCGGCCGGCCCCGGGGCTGCCGCGGGAGCCGCGTTGCCCGGATCGTCCGATCCTGTGCGCCGGCCAGCGGCGGCCCAGCGCTAGGCTCTGTGCATGTCCAGCGTTCGGGCCAGGCCGCGGTGGTTCTTCCTCATCACCCCGAGGTGGCTCGGCTGGCATGCGTTCGCGGTGGTCGCCGTGTTCGGGATGCTGTGGCTCGGCGACTGGCAGTTCCACCGCGCCGAGTCGGGCAACGCTCTCTCCTGGGCCTACACGTTCGAATGGCCGATCTTCGCGGTTTTTGGCGTGGTCTTCTGGGCGAAGACCATCCGCGATGAGTTCAGGCCGCACACCGATCCCGGCGACGTCCCCGAGGTCGACCTCCCGGCGGGCGCCGGCGTCAGCGCCGCCGCCGGGGCGAGCGCGAACGCCAGCGGCGGCGCCGGTATCAGCGGGCAGGTTGCCCGGGTGGCCGGGGCGCAGGACGAGGACGATCCGGAGCTCGCGGCCTACAACGCCTACCTCGCCCGCCTGAACCAGCAGGTGAGGGGGCACGGCAGGTGGCACGGCCTGCGTTAGCAGGCCTCCCCCGAATCAAGGACAGTTACGAAAGACGGGGCGGTGGATGGTGCCCCGCAGGAGAGTGAACCCTCACAAGGAGGCAGGGCTGTGCATCCAGATGCACTGGTCACAGCGGTGCGCCGTTACCGGGTGATGGCCTACGTGACGGGCGTGGTGCTGATGTTTTTGGTTTTCGTCGGGATCCCGCTCCAGATTTTCGCGCACAACCTCGCCGTGGTGAACTACGTGGGCACCACGCACGGGATCCTCTATCTGATCTACCTCGGCGCCGCGTACCTGATGACGCGCCAGGTGGGCATGAGGGTGGGCAGCCCGCAGACCGTGCTCGTGCTGCTGGCCGGGACGATCCCGGTGCTGACGTTCGTCGTGGAGCGGTGGGTGACCCGCCGTTACATCAACCCCGCGCTCGCCGCCGCCGGGATCGCTCACGGAAAGCCAGCCGTGCGGCAGGCAAGCTAGCGCGTGGGCCAGCAGTACTTCGCCGAGCAGCCGGCCGCCCGCGCGCGCCCGGGATCGGTGCACGTCGTCACCCCCGATCTGCACCTGGAGCTGGAAACTGACTCCGGCGTGTTCTCGCCGGCCAGGCTGGACCCCGGCACCAGGCTGCTGCTGGAAACGGCGCCGCGGCCCCCGGCCACCGGAGACCTGCTCGATCTCGGGTGCGGCTACGGCCCGCTCGCGCTGGTGATGGCCGCGCGGTCCCCCGGCGCCCGGGTGTGGGCCGTGGACGTCAATACCCGGGCCGTGGAGCTGTGTGCGAGGAACGCCGGGCGGGCGGGCCTGCTGAACGTCCACGTGGCCGCGCCCGGCGATCCAGCGCTGCCGGGCTCGTTCCGGCTCATCTGGTCCAATCCCCCGATCCGGATCGGCAAGGCAGCCCTGCACGCGCTGCTCGCGACCTGGCTGGCGCGGCTCGAGCCGGCCGGCGCCGCCTACCTGGTCGCCCAGCGCAACCTGGGATCAGACCCGCTGCAGCGCTGGCTGAC